>VRUH01000005.1:0-53739 GCA_019456185.1 Candidatus Glassbacteria bacterium
CGGTTCCGCCCAGCAGGACATCCAGCGTGCCGTCGCCGCCGTCGGCCAGGGGAATCTCGACCGCCTGGGCATCGGACAGGAGATCACGGACACCGCCGGCCATTGCGCGGGCGGCCTCCGACGCGGTGAAAGTACCCTTGAACGAGTCTGGCGCGATGATGATTTTCACGGACTTATCGGGCTGAGTTAAGGAATACCGATCAGGGAGAGTAATATAAGCGATGGCGGATGGGGCCGAAAGTGGGGAGACGCGGAGTTGGAAACAAGATCAGGAAGCGACTGGACATTCCCGCTGAAATGAACCACCCCGCGGCAAGCCACGGGATATCCGATTAAAATCCCTCTCGAACCCCCTTTTGCCGAGGGGGGAGGCCGCTTCCACCCGTTCCAAAGGGGATTATATACTTGACATATCCATGGGGATCTTAGGTATATAATCACCTAAACGTCAATGTTTCCTAGGTAGATGTCTCCCCGTTTTCCGATTCGCAGTACGAATACAATCAACTCTTTATCTTTGACCTGATAAACGACCCGGTAGTTGCCGGAGCGGATGCGGTACAGGCCGTCAAGCTTCCCGCCAAGTTTGATGCATCCATCCGGGCGAGGGTTTTCTACCATACTCTCCAAGAGGGCGATTATTCCTTTCTGCTTTCCCAGCGGAAGCCTGGAAAGGGACTTCCTGGCCTTCTGGTGAATATGGACCTCATACCTCACAACAGTCCCGCTTCTCTCTTTATATCCTCAAGGGAAAATAGAACCGCTTTGCCGCTCTCGATTTCAGCGGCGGCTTTTTCCGCCTCCCGTATATCGTACTGGTCCTCCAAATACTGCAAGAGGCGAATTGCGTTTTCGTTCACGATATACACGGCCTGCTTGTGCCGCGTGACCTTTACCGGCTCGCCGCCAGAGGCGACCGCGCTGAAAATGGCGGGCGGTATCCGCGCCTCTGTTGCCTTGATCTCAGTCATTACTCCCTCCGCGAATATGTGCGTGTTGAACCATCTGTACATATTGTACAATATTTATCGGCATTTGTCAAGGGGAATTTAGAAGCGGAATGTCCCTTGAGTAGGTAGTGGAGTTATGCGCGAGTAGGTGTTTATTTCGTTGCTTGGTTGGTTATTAGGAGCCTTGCCAATAATTTTGTACGAGTTTCTTTCTCAGAACCATAATGGCTTTTTCAAAAGACCCTGGAAAAATATTAAGCGGGAGGGGTAGAGCTGAGTCACTCCGCCACGGGCCAGTCCAGCGCTCCGGTGGGGAACGCGCCGATATCGAGCCCGTCGTTGCGGCCGAGGCGATGGTAATGGACAGCGGTGCGGGCCACCATGGCCGCGTTGTCCGTGCAGAGCGCCATCGGGGGGAGAATCACGCGGAAGCCCCCGCGGTTGCTGGCGGCGTCCAGGCGGCTGCGCAGCAGGCTGTTGCGGGCGACACCGCCGGCCACGATCAGACACGACGAACCGGAGCGCTCGCAGGCGCGCAGGGATTTGTCGACCAGCACGTCGACCACCGCTGCCTGGAACGAGGCGGCCAGGTCCGGAATGGCGTTCCGCAGCTCGCCGCGCTGATCCAGGTCCCGGGTTTCGTACAGGACCGCTGTCTTGAGGCCGGAGAAACTCATGTCCAGCGAGTCGTCGCGGATCATCGGCCGGGGGAAATTGAACGCGGCGGGATTGCCCTGTTCGGCGGCCTGCTCGATAACCGGGCCGCCCGGGTAGCCCAGGTCCAGCATCTTGGCCACCTTGTCGAAACATTCACCCACCGCGTCGTCGCGGCTGCGGCCCAGGATCAGGTAGTCGCCCCAGCCGTCGACTTCCACCAGCAGGGTATGGCCGCCGGAGACCAGCAGCGCCACGAACGGCGGCTCCGGCGGGTCGTCGAGCAGAAGGTTGGCCATCAGATGGGCCTCCATGTGGTTGACTCCGATCAGCGGGATATCGAGGGCCAGGGCCAGCGACTTGGCGGTGCAGAGGCCCACCAGCAGTGCGCCGATCAGCCCGGGTCCCACGGTCACGCCGACCAGGTCCAGGTCGCCGGGAGCGCAGCCGGATTCCTCCAGCGCCCGTTCGACCATCGGCAGCAAGGTTTTCTGGTGGGCCCGGCTGGCGAGTTCCGGGACCACTCCGCCGAACTGCTCGTGCTCCAGCTGGCTCAACACGAGGTGGCTCAGCAGCTCATCTTCGCCGCGAAGGACGGCGACGCTGGTCTCATCGCAGGAGGTCTCGATACCCAGGGTCAGCACGGACACCTTCTTTCATAAACTAGAGCGAACTGAATTCAGAAAGAAAACTTCAGCGAGCGCAGGCGGGTGACCACACCGGCGATCTCGTCCACCGCCCTGTCGATCTGCGCCGAGGTATTCGACCGTCCCAGGCTGAAGCGGACCGAGGCCTGGGCCAGTTCCAGGGAGACCCCCATGGCGGTGAGCACGTGCGAGGGTTCGAGCGAGCCGCTGGCGCAGGCCGAGCCGCTGCTGCAGGAGATACCCGCGAGGTCGAGATTGAGCAGCAGGGCCTCGCCCTCGACGCCCTCGAACGAGAGGTTGAGTGTGTTGCTCAGCCGGTGCCGTTCGTGGCCGTTAAGGTGAACGCCGTCGAGCTTACCGCGCAGCCCGGAGTACATCCGGTCGCGAAGGTCGGCCAGCGAGCGGTTACCCTGTTCCAGGTTCTCCGCCGCCAGACGGCAGGCCTCGCCCAGCCCGGCGATTCCCGCCACGTTCTCGGTGCCCGCCCTGATCTTGCGTTCGTGGCTGCCGCCCAGCAATTGCGGGGCGATCTTTACTCTCTTACGGATAAACAGCGCCCCCACACCCTTGGGACCGTATAATTTGTGGCCGCTGATACTCAGCAAATCCGCCGGAAGGGCCGTCAGGTCGATCGGCAGTTTGCCCGCCGCCTGGACCGCATCGGTGTGGAATAACACCCCGCGTCCGCGGCAGATTTCCGCCAGCTCATCCACCGGCTGGACCGTGCCGACTTCGTTATTGGCCATGATCACGCTGACCAGCAGCACGTCGTCCCGCCCGGCCAGCAGGTCTTTCAGCGCGTCCGGGTCAACCCTGCCGCCGCTGTCGACTTCCAGCAGGTGCAGGCTGAAACCACGTTGTTCCAGCCGGCCCAGCGGGCGCAGGACCGCATGGTGCTCCACCGGCGTACCGACCAGCGTGCCGCCGGTTCTACCGGATGACTCGACAGCGCCGAAAATCGCCAGGTTATTGCTCTCGGTCCCGCCGCTGGTGAAGAATATCTCTTCCTCGGCGGCCCCCAGCAGCGTTGCCACCTCTCGGCGGGCATTATCCACGGCCGATCGGGCGGCGCGGCCCTCGGCGTGGATACTCGACGCGTTGCCGAAACCGTCTTTCAGCCAGGGCAGCATTGCCGCCAGCACTCGCTCGGAGACAGGAGTGGTGGCGTTGTGATCGAGGTATATTCTATCCTCAACTGCTTGCGGTGAATTCATTCCGCTCCTGCCGGATGGAAGATTTACAGTATGTTAACAAGTGGCAATATCTTAGTGTTTATCCGGCCGGAAGCCGGAGTGTGGAGTTTACAATCCGGAGCGGATTTTGTCAACCCGGGTTACTGAGGGGGCTGGCTGGCGATAGCCCTGTATTTTTCGACAATGCGGAAAATTTCCTGGGAGAGAATACTGCCGGGGTCGCGCTGGACAAACATGCTGAAAGACTCCGCGGCTTTCTCGAAGTCGCCGAGCATGTTGTAGGCATAACCCATGTTGAGGTATATCACGGACCGGTCGAGGTCGTAAAGCGCGGCCCTGTCGAGGTAGTGCAGAGCGGCTCGCGGGTATTCATTGGACAGGAAAAGGGCGGCCACCATCACATAGGCCAGCGCGGTATCCTGCGGGGAGAAGGAGAGGTAGCTAAGCCACCTCAGCGAATCAGTGCGCTGGATAAACGTGCTGAGTTCCACCTCTTCGGCCAGCTGCTCCTGTTCCGTGTCTTCGGCCGTTTCCTGCTCGCCGCCGCCGCAACCGGCCAGCGCAGCCAGCAGGGCGGCAACAAGTATCGCCAGTTGCCATCCACGGGCTACCAGGGCCAGGCGCCGTAATATCTGTCCCACATGTTCTCCGATATTTCGTAGGTCATGTCGAAATCTCTCAGGCGGGCCTGCAGCCTGGTACGGAAGTCCGTGATCATGAATTTGGACTCGCTTACCAGGTCGGAGGTGGTTGCGAACTTTTGCGCGCCGCCATCGATCAGGAATTCATGGAACGACTGCACCGCGATACTGTCGTGGTAGGCGATATAGTCAAGCCGGTTGTAGAGCTCCACGGCCGGATCGTGCTCCACCCGCCGCCGCAGCATCCTTCGCCGCCGTTCGGTCGCGTTGTAGTCCGGCAGCAATTCTTTCTCGAAAATCTCCTTCAACTGCGACGGCTGCTCCACGTATTCGTTGGCCATGATCCTGAACAGCTCGTAAAAGCGGGCGGTGGTGTTAACGTAATGGTCGAACATGCCCGAGATCAAGGCCAGCTCGCCGCGCACGGCAATCCTGTAAAGGTCGTCCTCGCCGAGCCGCTTACGGAGGTGCTGATTGCGGGAACTCCGGTTGGATCGCCTCAGTTTGCTGCGGAACTCGGCGATCTCCCTCACCCGCGTGGTCATGATCAGGGGAGTGGAAGTTTCACGCGTTGCTTCCTGCTCCGGTTCAGCCTCACCTCCGCCGCCGAAGATCAGAAAACCGATCACCGCGGCAGCCAGTACTCCGGCCGCGGGGAATGCCAGCAGAACTTTGAGGTTCTGTCCGCGAAGGGAAGCCAGCAAACCGCCGCCTTTGCCGGCAGGAGGCGCGTCCGCCTCTTCCGGCGACTCACCGCCCCCGTCGATAGTATCTTCACCGTCGGCTTCGACAGGCTCTTCGGCAGCGGTGTTGTCTGTTTCGTTATCAGCCACGATTAAACCCGATCAGGCAGTTAGTGATGGGCAACTTTTCCTAGCTCTCGGCTCGGTGCCATCGGCCCGAGTCGAGGAGATCAACTGTGCGTGTTTCTTAACTCAATAATATTCAGTAAGTTAACGGCTGCACATAAAAATATTTCCCGTCTTTTCCGTTTGTGGTACAGAACTTGCTCAACCATGATCAGCGAAAGTCGATGACGGGAAAAGCCGGCTTCGCTTGCGGAGCAATCTCTTTCGGCGCTGCCTCTGATTAGCCCCCGATCAGTAGAACCGCCCTGTTATAATATCGAAATGTTTGCACCAAATGTTTAATCTGAAGCAACGCTACAGTCAGAGGAGTGACTGATGACCATCACCACGCACGAAGTCGATGACATCGCAATAGCCGAGGTCAAAGGCCAGATCAATTTTCAGAACACTCAGACGCTGAAGGACCTGTTCAGCGAGCTGGAGGCCCGCAACCAGAAAGCTATCGTGGTGGACCTCAAGGAGACAGAGTACATCGACGGATTCGGTCTCAGCGTGCTGGTAAACCTGAGCCGTAGTATCTACAAGGACGGTGGGAAGCTTTCGCTGAGTTGCCTCAACCGGGAACTCCAGCGGATCTTCACCAAGACCAAGCTCGACCGCTGGTTCGACATCTACGAGTCCCAGGAAGAAGCATGCCGTAAGCTGAAAAAGGGCGGTGGCAAGCCCAGGACCCGCGAGCGTAAAAGCGCCTGAGTTTAGTTGATGGATTTGACGTAACCGGCCTGCCGGGCCTGTTCCTTGCTGCGAAAGATCACGCGAAACTCTTCCGGGATCTTATCGTAGAATACGCTGCCGGGCAGGTGGTACACTTTCGTCGCCGTATTGCCGATAATCGTCTGCGAAGCGCCTTCGCCGGAATACACGGTGGGGGCGTTTTGGTTTAGCAGCGATGAGCCGATACCCATCAGGCCGCCCGCCCGAATCGCTCCGCCGGCGCGCTGCATTTCAAGCAGCGCAGCCTGGGTTTCGCGCAGAGCCTTGCGCAGGCTTTCAACCTCCCGCTCCAGCCGCGCTATCCGCTCATCGATACCGCCGGCATCGCCGGAACCAGGAGCGGAGGAAACTGTCCCGGCGGCCATGGGCAAGACCGGCTCGGCCACCAGTTTCTCGTAGATGAAAGCGATCCGGTTGTCAGGCAGCTTGACCCTGTACCACTGCCCGCGTTTGATGAATTTTTCCAGCAGGTCACCCTTGTATACCCTGCCGATCCGTTTGTAGTTGAGTCCCGGCCCCTCCCGGACGTTGGCGTATTCGTTGGCCACCACCAGGTATCGCCCCGAGCCGATCTGCCTGGCCAGCTGCTCGGCGCCACCTGACGGCTCTGTGCCTGCTCCGCCGGTAAGCCCCTCGGCGCCGGTGACGCTGTAGGGGATCATCCAGCCCTCGTAACCGCCGTAGCTGACCAGGTAGAAGCTGTTCTCAACGGCCAGCATGTTGACCCTGCTGTCCTTTTCCAGATATTTGATAATCGGCGAGGAGATCGTCGGCTCCTTGAACATCGGCGCTTTCTCCTGCACGACGGTCAATTGCTGGGCGGCCAGGGTCCCCGCCGCGCAGGCAAACAGCACCACCGCGGTTCTCACGGCTGACAATCCTCGGCTCACGGACATCTTCTCTCACTGAATGAATTGGACAGTATGGATTGGCAACTGAAGCCAATAAATGCGCAACCCGCCATCGAACTTATATTTACACTAATCAGTTCGCTGCTCCAATGCAAGTCTTAACGTGGCGGCAGTTATGACTGGCCTGGCCGGTGATGTAAAAAGCGTTTGCTCAAAGACGGCCCGTTATTATATTGCACGGGGCAGCGAAGAGCAAAGCGGATTACGCGAATTTGCAGGTTTACCGGATTATATCCGGCGGGCCGGAGGGTCGCGGGATGGACAAAGAAAACCTGACTGTCATCCTGGCGCAGGTCCTGACCAGCGACGATAAGTGGCAGCAGGAGGTGGAGCGTAATTTCCTGCTGCAGAAAACAATCGACGAGCTTTTCAGCGACCGGCTGTTCCATGTCCTGCTGGAGAACCACATGCTGCCCAAGAAGGACGATACGTCACTTCCCCATTTCAGGGCGATCGAGCTGATCTGCACTTTCCGTGAAATTTCCAACCAGCTAGCCGAGGGCGCGGTTGACGAGGCTGGCCTGCAACGGGAATTGGAGGAACTCTACTTCAGATTAAGCGATAAATACAACGCTTCCGGTTCGCTCGAGCTGGATATGAGTTTCAGTGAAGCCATGATGGAGGTCGAGCGCTACGCGGGGCTTTACAAAGCTGAGCCCCAGTTCACCACCCGGCTCGACCGGTTCCGCCTGCTGGTTGTACCCCTGTGTTCGGGTGGTGACGAGGATTCCCGCCGCTGCCAGGTAGTGCTGCTGGAGAATATCCGCTCCCCGCGCTCGGCCTGGCACAGGAAGTAGTCATCGCGTTTTCTCCCCGCCCAAAATTCCTCTTGGCTGGATTGAAATCCGTTTTAAACCTCAAATAAATCGTTCGCCTGTTGGTGATTTCAACACACCTGGAAGAATTCCATAAATCTTCAATAGTAGCGCATTGCCCTGTAGGGGAAGATTTCAAACCCTCCCCTGCAATGGCTACGAGATTCAGATGAACTGGAGCAGAAAACCCTGATTTATTACGGGAAAGTTACGGAATATCAATCAGAAAGCCAGCCCCAGGCTGAACAGGTGGACCGCATTCAGCCGTCCCCAGTGGCGCCAGGCATAGTCGATATGGCCGCGGAAGAGGATGAAGTCGTAACCGATACCGCCGCCGGCCGACAGCCCGCGCAGGCGGTCCGCGGACTCGAGCCCGGTTTCATCGCCGCGCAATTCCCAGCCCGCGCGAAGAGCGGTGGAAAGGTTGTCGTCGATCCTGTACGCCAGCTCGGTGCCGACACTCCAGCTCACTGGCATGTTGTTGTTTTCGTTGACCTCGGCCGCGGCGAGCCAGGCGTGGGATTCGCCCTGCTGGAGGACATAGCTCAGCCCGATATGGAAACTGGTCGGCAGTTTGAAACTGGTGGCCCGCAGCAGGCCCTCGCGGTCCTGGCGCGCGATATTACTGCCGGGGTAGAGTTCCTCGGGATCGACTCCGATTTTGAGTCCGTTGCCGCTGAAAGCCAGATTACCGCCGATATTGCGGATCAGGAACGCCAGGCGGATCTCGCGGCCGGCCAGTTCGGTATGGTAGTTGGTGCCGATATCGAACGCAATCGTGCTCTGGGAGTTGCCCGCGATATCCTCGTGGATCCCCTTGACATTGATCCCGGCGCTGGCCCGGTCGCTGAAATTCCAGGCCAGGGCCACTCCGGCCTGCATGCTGTAGCTGCCGAACGTTGCGCCCGTGCCGCCCGGCTGGCTGACCGTGGTAATCTCCTGCTCGCCCATCGTCAACACGCCCATCAGCCCGCCCAACACCAGCTTGCCCCCGGCCAGGGGGGCGGCCGCGGCGGCGTAAGTGTAGGTTACGTCCAGCGGCTGGTTGGAGACCGTGAGGAGTACCTCGGGGCCGGTCAGGAAACCCAGTCCGGCGGGGTTCCACCAGATCGCGCTGATCTCGTCGGCCACGGCCCCGTAGGCGCCTCCCAGCGCCACTCCCCGGCTGCCTACCGGGATAGTCAGGAACTCCGCCGCGCGCGTACCGGCCTCGCTGAAATCCTCCGGAATCCCGTCGGCCGGGTTGAACGAGCCACTTCCGGCGGCGCGAAGGCCTAAAGCTGTCATCAGCAGAAGAGTAGCGAATAATTTTGTTGTTTTCAGCGCCATGCTTATCCCGTCAGTTGATAATCGAAAACTTGCCCAGGTATTCCTCGCCGGTCCGTCTGCTTTCCACGTGGTAGTAGTAGGTCCCGCTGGCCATTTCCTGGCCGAACCGGGTGCGAAGGTCGAACCGGCGCGTGCCCCCGCCGGAATCAAACGTGCTGAACCCGCTCTCGGCCACTCCGGGGCCGTGCTCCAGCACGTTTACCAGCACGCCGCTGATCGTGTAGATCCGGATCGAGGCCTCCGGGGGCAGGCCGGTAAATAACACGGTCTTGTCGCCGGGTCCGCCGTCCAGCGCGCTGGAGACGATATACGGGTTGGGCACCACGCGTACTTTCTGCAAACGCTCGTCTTCCGGCAAGTCGGTCGCCCGCTGGAAACGATAGACCACCCGTTGGCCGGGAACGGGACTGGTGTGTTCTCCCGACGGGTCGTTGAACTCGCAGCGCACCAGCCAGACATCACCCGCCCTCGGCCGCTGAGTGATACCGGTGACAAACAACTCCACTCCCCGCACGTAGAGCGCCATGCTGATACTGTCCGGCTTCTCCGGGTGGGCGGCGTAAACCGCGTTGGGCTGCAGCCTGTAGTCCCGCTCGGTCTTGGGGTGCACGTGGAGGCTCTGCCAGATCATGTCCTCGTGGTCGTGGGTATCCAGCGGCAGGAAACCCCAGCCATCGTCGGTGAACTGGCTGAAGCGGAGATCCACCCGGTGGGTCAGGTCGCGGACGTCGATCTCGGTGTCGCTCCGCCAGCTGATCTCGATATCGCCGGGGGCGAATGAGGCCATGTTGCTGGTTGTGCGGGCGCTCTCGCCGGCCACGTACTCGCTGTTAAGCTGATCGATATTCATTGGCTGAAAGACCACGAACGGTGTGCCGGCGAAGCCCACCGACGCCGGAAGGGCGGTGAACCTGTACTGCGGGTGCGGGTAGGTGATCCCCGGACTGAGCACTGTCCCGGCCGAGCCGTTGATCCTCAGCGGGGCCACTTTCGCATCGGCGCGGCCGCCGCGGTACAGCTCGACCTGCCCGGAATACGTAACTCCGGCTGTGTCCGAGAGGCCGTGGAAGTGGACGGTCGAAATCCTTTCGGTACGCCCGTACGGGAAACTTTTCTCGAGCAGGGAGCCGGTTTCGACATACCCGTGCGAATCTTCCCAGTGGTAATGGAGGTTGAACAGCCGCGTGGCCGGCCCGGCGGCCTCGATACTGTCGATCTCCAGCCAGCCGGAGTCGGGCAGCAGCCGGCCGTAGACGATCTCCACATCGCCGGCAGCCAGCGCGCCTGTCTGCGGCCTGGCCGGAGATGTAATATCCAGCACGAGATTATGGCGGTAAACCGAGCGGTTGGTTGGGTCCAGCGGGTCGGTGCGCACGGTGTCCGAGCTGCTGCCGATCGTGTCGGCGGCCAGGGTGATCGAAGTGGCCTCCAGCATCGTACCGTCACCGGCGGCCAGCAGGTTGTCGTACGTCCCGGCGCGGTAGCTGCTGGTCTGCGAGCGCGGTGTGACCTGCTGGATAAACCGCCCGGACTCGTCCTGGCGCTTGAAGCCGATATTGGACTCGATCGATTCGGCGCCGGTGTTGAACGGGTTGAAATCGTAGCTGGTGACCGTGTAGAACAGCGGGATCCCGTTGATCAGTCCGCCGATATCCTCGCCGCGGTCGGTGAAACTGAACCTCAGGCCGGTATCGGTCCCCAGGTTCAGCACCAGCGGCCCGGAGCCGGTGAAGCCGCCCGAGGATACCGTGCGGGTAACCGTGTAGTCGGTGATATTGTTGTCCAGGTCGAACCGGGCGATCATCACCGCGTCGCCGCGCTCACCGGTCAGCGAACGGTAGACCCGGAAACCCTCGAAATCCTCCTCGCGGTAGCTGTCGATATGGGGGAACGACGGCGGGAGGCTGTCCTGGAGCGTGAGCTGTTCGGCCTGCAGCGTGCCGGCGTAGTCGTCGAACGTATTGTGCACGGGGAAATCATCCCAGGTGATTGTCACCTGGCGGTCGCCGGGGATCAGCCGGAACTCGGGAGCAGACGGCGGCCGGGACCTGAGAAAACCGGCCTCGAAAGTGACCCGGGCAACTTCGCCCAGGGCGATAGCGCGGCTGAACTCGCCCGCGGGAGTCAGCTTGCTGAGGTCGGCGCGACGGCCGTTGAGGGCGGGAGCGTTGGCTGCATGGCTGAAAAAGTACGCCGCCCAAATTTCTTGCCCGGTTCCTCCGGCGGGTAATTCAAACGGCCCTACGACAATATTCTGCCGCAGATCCTCCACAATTGTCGCTTCCAGGAACTCGGCGTAGGGGTCGAACTCAGGCAGCAGGGCCGCGCCGGGCTGGGCGCTGAGAATCCGGTAGGCCTCGGCGTCGCTGAACGGGTCGGGACGCTGGTCGCCGAAGGTGAACATGGTATAGAGGAAAAAACGCTCGGCCGGCAGGCTGCGCACGGATTCGGGAAACGTCAGCGGCTCGCCGGTGAGCGGATGGGTCAGCCCGGCGTCCATGATCTCGCCGAACGTCTCGTCCACCAGGCCGTTGCCGCCGGGTTCGAGCACGGTCGGGTTATCGAGACCGTCGTCCTCGGTTGGGCTGCGCAGGATCACCACGCCGTTGATCGCGGGCTGACGGCCGAAACTTTCCTCGTTGAAATCGGAGTCGTAGGCCAGGGCCAGCTGACGGGTGGGCAGGATCGCCGAGGCGTCATCGGTGGGCGAGCCGATATCGAAATCGCTCTTGAGGTCGGCCAGCGCCGCGCGGATATCGTAGGGTACTCCGCCGGGGACCTCGGCTGGATCGACATAGGCGCTGGCGTTAGTAATGGTCCAGTTAACGAACAATATGTCCCGCTCGGCCCCGGTGCTGATAAACGCCGCCCGCCAGGCCACCTCGATTCCCAGACGGTTCGTACCCGCGCTCTGGAACACCGGCCCGCCCACGTCGGTGAAAAAACCGACCACGTCCTGGTCGCCGATCACCAGCGGGACATTGCGGCCGAATGTCGGGCTGTCGGGATCGTCATCGACAGCGCGGAACTCCTCGGGCCAGTTATCCAGGTCTGTGCTGCTGCTGGAGAAAAACAGCCCGGCGTCCGGGTCGCCGGTTGACCCGGCGGCGCGTCCCTCGCGCCACTCGGCGTCGTAGACCGCGCTGGTCTCGACGGTGTCGCCGTACACGCCGTCGCCGTCGGCGTCGATCACGCCCAGGATGTTGAGTCCGCTCTGGTAGATATAGTTGTTGGTGGAGCCGGAGGGCCAGAACCCCCCAGGTGCGAACGGGCTGGTGGGGTTGACCGCCAGGAACCCGGTGTTGGACAGGTAGAACGCCACGTTGTTGCCCGAACTCTGGCGCGCCTCGAAACGGGCCAGACGGGCGGTGGCGATGCGCTTGGCCTTGGGCCTGGCGGGAGCGGCGGCATCGAGCGGAGCGGCGATCAATCCGGCCAGCAGGGCCGCGAGGGCAAGGTTTATGTACGTTCCGTGTTTCATCGTTGCCAATCGTCAAATGTATCGGGCGACGCATGGGGTCCGCCCCTACGACCGGTCTTTTTAATATCGCTTGTAGGGACACGGCATGCCGTGTCCCTACGGGGCTTCGCAAACCATTCCCCTATTAAGAGGGGTGCCCGCGTTACACACCCCGGCGGCTGCGCCGCCACCCCTCTCGAGAGGGGAATTTTTCCGCCGCTGACTCAAACATTAACCAGTTCTCGGACACCAACGTTTTTATTCCCCTCTAGCTAAGAGGGGTGCCCGCGCTAGCGGGCGGGGTGTGTACTCACTCCCGCAATAATAAAACTCAGAAATCCAGCCTGATCCCCAGCCTGATCTCGCGGGGGCGCATATAGGAGCGCGGGCTATCCATCGCCGCCAGCAGGGCGGCCGTGCTCAGGGCGAACGTTTCCGTGTATTCCACCAGTCCGTCGCCGTCCACGTCCCTGATCCGGGCCAGGATCAGCCTCTCGGCCGGGTCCGGCGAGAGTTCGGCGCGCTCGGCTTCAATGGCCACACTCACCGGCTCGGGCGTGGTGGTGAACGAGGTCAGCGTGCGCTCGAGCTCGCCCAGCAGATAGCGGTCAACTCCGGGCTGGCCGGTTGTGGGGTTAACCCGGCTGGCGCGGATATTCCGGTCGTTGAACAGGTTCATCACCTCGAGGAACACGCTCAGACGCCGGTACTCGTCCAGGGGGAAACGGCGGGTGATTCTCAGGTTGGCGTAACGTACGCTGGCGGTCCGGCCGTTGTTGTTCTCGCCGGTGAGCAGGGCGCCCTGCCGGTCCACCACCGTATAGGGCCGTCCCGAGTGGAAATGCCAGGTCAGGAACGCATCGGTATTGGCCAGGTACCCCCGCGCCCAGGTATCATTGAGGAAATCCGGCGGCAGGGTCAGCCGTGCCTGGAGGTTGAGCGAATGGGTCTGGTCCGTGTCGGTCGGCGACTGCTGGCTGGGCGGTTCCGGGTTTTTATCCTGGCCGGTGATCGGGTCGCGGATAATCTGCCGGCCGAAAGCGCGGGCGAATTCCTGCGGATCGCTGGCCGTGGAGCGGGCGAAGGTGAGCGAATAACTGGCCGTGGCCGACCAGAACCCCTTGTGGCGGCGGCTGAAACTGATGTCGAACCCCTTGACGTTGCCGTGGTCGCCGTTGGTGGCGACAAGCAGGTTTTTGCCGAACCGGGTGCTGGAGCGACCGGTGTCGCCGGCGAGGTCGAGCAGCTGGGCCGGGGTCAGCCAGCGGTAGGCGACATTGCCGGTGATATCCTTGTTGTAGCCGACGAAATCCAGGACGATATCCTCGGTAAGCAGGTTGGTCAGTCCAGCCTCGAAAGCGGTAGTACGGGGGATATCGAGCCGGCCGTTGCCGAAATAGTTGTTGATATTGTCGCTGGCCAGGTCCTGCTGGACATCGCGGGAAAGCAGGCTGTAATAGTCGCTGAACGCCGGGACCTGGGTGAACGTGCCATAGCTCAGCCGTAGCTGGCTTTTGTCGGTGACCGGGAAACCGACCTCGATGCGCGGGCTGAACTCGAACTTCATGCCGGGCTCATAGAGCGGGTCGCCGGGTAGCGACTCGCCGGGCACGGCGGGGAAGGCGGCGGCCGGATCGAACGCATCGAGCCGGAGACCGGTATCGAGCACCAGGTCGCCGAGATCGAGGCGGTTCTGGGCGTAGCCGGAATAGAGTTTAGGTTCCACGTGCCAGGCGTCCTGCAGCGGGCCGCCCACATAGAAGAAGTGGCGGCTGTCGATCTCCATGCGCTGCATTTCCACACCGGTCTTGAAACGGATATAGCGGTGGAGCTGGCCGTCGTAGTCGCCCTTGACAGTCAACCGGCTCTCCCGGTCGTTGACCAGCCGAAGGGGCAGGCCGCTCTCGTTGAACAGCAGCAGCGGGTTGGCCGGGTTGTCCTGGCCGCGAAGGCCGGGCAGGGGAGTGAACGTGCTGGCGAACGGGTTGAGGAAGCCGCTGTTGTAGGCCGGGTAGTTGACACCGTCCGGCTCCAGCCCCTCGCCGGCCTGGTAAATCTGGTCAAGCCCGGTGCGATCCTCATCGATAAATTCCAGTCTGCCGAACCCGAACCCGCCGAACGTGGAACGGCCGTAGCTTTCGGCGGTCAGCACCCCGCCATGCTGGTTGTTGGTGTAGAAACTGGCGCGCAGGATCAGGTTGCTGCTGGTTTCCGCGCTCTGGGCCAGGTTCAGGTCCACGCCCACAATCGTATTGGAGGTTCTCACCCGCTCGGCGGGGTTACGGCGCGCGGGGGCGTTGAAGATATTCTCGTGCCGGTAGTAGATCCGCTGGTTACGGCTGGCCATATGGTTGGCCAGCAGCTTCAGTCCGTCGCCGACGTACCAGATGAACTTGCCGGAGAGCGAATAAACATCGCCGCTGTTGCCCGGCAGACGGGCCGGATTGGGCAGGCTGAATACACCGCCCACGTTAAGCTGACGGGTTCCGGAGGCGAAATCATCGCCCGGGGTGAGCGTGCGAACATCGGGCAGGCCGTCCCCGTTGCCGTCGCTCCAGGCTACGCTGGCGAACGAGTGGGAATCGAGGCGCTGGATGCCGGGTTCGGCCGAGTTGGCGTCCAGCACACCCACCTTGCGCGCGGCCACCGAAGACCGGTCGTAGAGTCCCAACTGCTCCAGGTAGCCGTTGAGCCGGCCCAGGAACCGGTCGTCGATTCCGCGGAAACCCCCGTCGCTCCATCCCGGACCGGTATCGGCCATCCCGCTGAGTTCCGCCGAGAGAAACAGACTGGAGAACCGGGGCAGGCCAGCCGGAACGCTGAGTTCTCCGGAGAGTTGGTTGTAGCCGAAATCGCTGCCGCGGGGCATGGCGCCATCAGAGATAAGCTGCACTGCTCCGCCCAGATTATCGGCGCCCTCGCGGCTGATGATATTGATCACCCCGCTCTGGGCCTGGCCGTATTCGGCGTTGAACCCGCCGGTGATTACGTTGACTTCCTCCACGCTGTTCTTGCCCACAACCAGCGGGCTGTTGTCGCTGGTCACCTTGTCGCTGAGATAGGACTGCTCGGCGTAGGCCCGCACCAGGATCCCGTCGATATAGACCGCCTCCTTGCCCAGACGGCCGCCGCGGATACTGAACCTCCCGGCCTCGTCCCCGACCACACCGGCCTTGAACGAGAGCGCCTCATTGAGCGAGTTGACCGGCATGCTTTCGCCGAAATTGCTCTGCAGGCGCTGCTTGGTCTGGACATTGTCGCGGGGCACCATCGGCTCGGGGTCGGCCTCGATAACCAGCATCTCCATCTGGAAGGTGGCCATCTCCATGGCGGCGTTGACCCTGGCCGTATTGCCGGCCTGGACCTGAACTCCCTCGACCACGGCGGGCGCGTATCCGGTAAAGTTGAACCGCAGCGAACGGCTGCCGGGCGGGACATTGAGGATGAAGAAGTAGCCCTCGGCATTGGTGATATTGCCCAGCGTGGTGCTCTGGACAGTCACCTGGGCGCCGGCCATGGGAGCACCGGATTCCTTGTCGGTGACCACGCCCTCGATCTTGCCCGTGCTCTGGGAGAGGGCGGCCGCGGCGGTCAGCAGGACGAACGCTATCGAGGGCGGAAAAAGATTAGACTTCATCGGAAACTTTCGCTGAATCGTTATTTGATGCCGGCATCGGGCGTTGAGATATTGTACGATTCACTGCTGGCAGTGTCAAGCATCGATTGCGCGGCCAATCAATTTCTAATCCCGCGCCTGTTGCGGAGAATACAAAAAAGCGCCCCGCCGGAGACGGGGCGCTGCATTATTTCCGAAGATATTCAAGCCGGATATTACCTGGATCTCCATTCGATAGACACCCGGACCCTCACGGCCACCGGCTCGCCGCGGTTGAGCGCCGGGTGAAACTTGATTTTTTTGGCCCAGTTAACCGCGATCTCATCCAGCTCCGGGTAACCCGAGGAGGTGACAATTTTTGTCTGAGGGTCAACATCGCCGGTTCTGGTGACGAAGAACTCGATCTCGGTCGTCACGTTCACCCTGGCCCTGGCGATATAGGCCGGCATCTTGGGCTGAGGCGGCACGAGCCTGTACTTGGGCATCACCTCGGCCACCATCAGGAACTCCTCACCTTTTCCTCCCTGCTGGATCTCGGGCATTTCCGGGATCAGATCGGGCGGCGGCGGGGTGGTTTCCTCGATAGTGATGTCCTCGTCAATCTCTTCCTCGGCCATCTGCGGGATACTGGGTTTTGCCAGCGGCTGGGGCGGCGGCGGGATCACGACCTCGGGCGGCAGTATGACAGCTTCCATGCTCGTATCCTGCTGGACGATAATATCCGGATTGATCGCCGGCATCCCCAGGATAAAGGCGATATGGCCGATCAGCGAGATCAGCATCGCCAACCCGAAATATTTACCGTACTTGCGCTTGAAAATGAAGTTGGCGCTCAGGCGGATCAGTATCGCGGATGAGGGAGTTTCCTGCTCAGCCATCGCGTACCTCCCGGTCAGAGGCAGGATATGGGAATAGTGGGTGGGAGTGCTCTAATTCATTATAGGAACAGCAGACGGAGCAGTCAAGTGATTGGCATATTATTATCAAACTCAGCGAAGAGTTGCTGTACCGGCGGAATAAAAAAGCGCCCCGCAAGAGAGCGGGGCGCTTTGATTATATTCACAGTTTCAGTTCAGCCGGCCGTTAGCGCGATTTCCACTGCACGGACACGCGCACGCGGACCTTAACCGGTTCGCCGCGGTTGAGCGCCGGGTGGAACTTGATCTTTTTGGCCCAGTTGACCGCGATCTCGTCAAGCTCGGGATAGCCGGAGGAGGTGGCTATCTGAGTGCGGCCCTGATCGACGTCGCCGCTTTTGAGGACGAAGAAATCGATGATAGTGGTAACATCGACCCTGGCCCTGGCGATATAGGAGGGCATCTTGGGTTGAGGCGGGACGCTCTTGTACTTAGGCATCACCTCGGCCACCGTCAGGAACTCCTCACCTTTTTCATTCTGCTGGATCTCGGGCATTTCCGGGATCAGATCGGGCGGCGGCGGGGTGGTTTCCTCGATAGTGATGTCCTCGTCAATCTCTTCCTCGGCCATCTGCGGGATACTGGGTTTTGCCAGCGGCTGGGGCGGCGGCGGGATCACGACCTCGGGCGGCAGTATGACAGCTTCCATGCTCGTATCCTGCTGGACGATAATATCCGGATTGATCGCCGGCATCCCCAGGATAAAGGCGATATGGCCGATCAGCGAGATCAGCATTGCCATCTGGAAATACTTACCGTATTTCCGCTTGAACAGAAAATTGGCGCTGTTTCGCAGAGTCGCCGCGCTAACCTCGAACCTCGCGGCCAGCTTAAGATCATTATCAACCATTTATATATCCCTCCTTAACGGGAAAGATCGAGGGCTTCTTGTTCCAAGGTGGTGGCGAACATTACCTGGACGGTATTTGCGGCTTTGAGAGCTTCCAGCACGCGGTCGATCTTGTTGTACGGGGTATTTTTGTCCGCGCGGAAGGCGATCAGGAGCTTACCCTTACGCTCGGTGTACTCCTGGCGCAGTTTTTCGACCAGCATATTGGTTTTCGAACCGTCCATCAGGTTGTAAGCCACATCATCCACGTAAACCCAGCCTTCCTCGTTGATACCGGCGGTAGCCGGGTCGTCGTGATTGACCCAGACGTGGAGGATATTCTTCCTCCTGAACTCGGTTTTCCTCAGGGCCTGCGCCTCCGGCCAGGCGATCTTCAGCGGGGTCTCCTTGCGCATTACGGTAGTGACCATGAAGAAGATCAGCAGCAGGAACGCGATATCGGCCATGGAAGCGGTGGGGATAGTTTCCTCGACGCGGGACTTGCGCTGCAGCCCACCCATCTTTTTCGATTCAACCGCCAAAATGAACTCCTTTCAGCAGAAGCTGGGAACAGTAAGCAATTCAAGCGCCGGGACTCACCCGGGCGGCAAGCAGCCGCTCTACCTGTTCAATATCTGCAGGCTGATACGGCTGGCCTCGGCTTCCTGCAACTCGTCCAGCACCTGGACCATGTGGTCGTAGGTGGCGTCCGGGTCGGTTTTTACCGCGGCAATGATCTTGGGATTCAGCGAAATTTCCTGACGCATGCGCTCGGCAAGCCCATCGACCGGGATCGGCTGCTCTTCCGGGTTTTTGCCCTTCTTGAGCGTGATCCGGCCATCGGGCATCACGATAATGTGCAGCATGTTCTTCTGGCTGACCTGTATTTCCTGAGCCTTGGACTCGGGCAGCAGCAGTTCAAGTCCCTTTTCCTCGTTGAACACCGTGGTGGTGAGGAAGAAGACCAGCAGCAGGAACGCGATATCGGCCATCGATGCGCTCGGGATTTCCGCCTCAACCTTGTTTTTCCTCTTCATCAGCATCTAGACAACTCTCCGGTTTTTTTCGGGAGGTCGCTGTAAGTAGCCAGTCAAGCTTCGATCGTTGCAGATCGCTCCAAATTCGCGCGAGTCCTTGTTACTCGTCGGTGGCAGTGCTCCGTTGTTTGTCTTCTATGTCCATGACCGCCTCGACGATCAACTGAGAGCTTTCTTCCATGTCCAGGATCATCTTGTCGATACGGGAGACGAAATAGTTATGGGCGATCTGGATCGGGATAGCGATTGCCAGACCGGTGGCGGTGGTGATCAGCGCTTCCTTGATACCGCCGGCCACAGCCTGCGCGCTGACCTCGCCCAGTTTTTCAATAGCGGAGAAGGCATTGATCATACCGGTAACCGTACCCAGGAAGCCGAACATCGGGGCCACGTTGCTCAGAGTAGCCAGCACCATGATACCGCGTTCGAGGAAAGCCAGCTCGATTGTACCGGTGTTTTCGATCGCCTTGAGCACGCGATCGCTGCCCTCGCGGACCTTGCGCAGGCCGGCGAGCAGGATAGCCGCCACGGGACCGGGAGTGCTCTCGCAGAGTTTGACCGCACCCTGGATGTTTTGTTCTTCCATGAACTGATTAACCTGAGTAAGCAGCTTCTTGGTCTTGATCGAAGCCATCGTCAGGGTGGTAAACTTGACAATGATGGTGGCCAGGCCCCAGATGGAACAGATGGCCAGCGGAATCATCCAGATACCACCGTTCCAGGTCAACTCCCCCAGCGGCGTGCTGAAAAACCACTGGCTGAAATCGTTGTAGATGAGCCAGTTAATCATAGATCAAAGACCTCCACACGAAGATGGAAAGTGAAAAAAACCGGACAGTTAAGTTTCGTCTTTGAAAGAGAAATTTCAAATTATCCCGCCAGCGAATGAAAGTCAAGTTTTTTTTAGGCAATCAATTAAAGCAATACTTACGGTGCTGAACGGCATAATTATACACGCTATAACAATTAAGATCAAACAGAATTTGCCTTTTTGCTCCGGGGATACAACCCTGATTAATGCTGCTTTGCCCCCAATTGTTTCATTTGGTATGTCAGAAATCAATTAATCCGCCCGGATACACGCAACGTAATGCCCGTCCCCGGTTTCAACCAGCCGGGGAGCCTGCTCAAGACACAAGCCTGTCCGCCGCGGGCAGCGCCCGTAAAACCGGCACCCGGTTCGGCAATTATTTATATCCTCCGGTTTATCTTTTTGTTCCACCTGTTTCGACAACCCCCGGGACGATGGATCGGGTGGCAGCACGGAATCCAGCAGGAGACGGGTGTAGGGGTGCAGCGGACGTTTGAAAAGGGCTTCCGACGGGGCCAGCTCCACCAGACGGCCGCGGTACATCACAGCCACCCGGTCGCTGATCTGACGGACCACGGCCAGGTCGTGAGAAATAAAAAGCATCGCCATGCCGAGCCGCCGACGGAGTTCGATCAGCAGCCGCAGGATCTGGCCCTGGATCGAGATATCGAGCGCGCTGACCGGCTCGTCGGCCACCACGAATTCCGGTTCCACGCTGATTGCCCGGGCGATAGCGACCCGCTGACGCTGGCCGCCGGAAAACTCGTGGGGGTAGCGGCCGGCATGCTCAGGCTCCAGACCCACCGACTCCAGCAGGCTCTCCACCCGGCAGCGCAATGCCGCCCCGGAGAGCCCGAGATGAATTCGCAGCGGTTCGGCCAGCGTGCGGCTGACAGTGAACCGCGGGTTCAGCGAACCGTAAGGGTCCTGGAAAATTATCTGCATCCGCCGCCGCAGCCTGCGCATGTCCGCGCCGCCGAGGGATGACAAGTCTGTTCCACCGAACGACACTCTGCCGGCGCTGGGCGGTTCGAGTCCCAGCAGAAGGCGGCCAGTGGTGCTCTTGCCGCAGCCCGATTCACCAACCAGGGCCAGGGTTTCGCCGGGGGCGACACTCAGGCTGACCCCGTCGACCGCCGTGAACTCGCCGCGAGTTGAACCGAACCCGCCGATGAGATAGTTCTTCACCAGCCCGCTGCATTCCATAATCTGTCCGGCGCAGTCAGTCATCCGCACCCGCCTGCGGGCCGTTCAGTTCCACAGCCCGCCAGCAGCGGACCAGCCTGTCGCCCTTATCCTGATTCAACTGTTCCAGCTCCTGGGAATTTTCACAGCCGGCGGCAGCCGATACGCAGCGGTCCCGGAAGCGGCAGCCCGCGGGCCAGTTGCCCGGCCGTGGTACGCTGCCCGGGATCGTGGGTGGTTGATCGCGGACAACATCCAGGCGGGGCAGGCAGTCCAGCAGGGCGCGGGTATAGGGATGGCCGGGCCGCGAGAACAGATCGGCGGCCGGGGCGCTCTCCACGATCTGCCCCGCGTACATCATCAGCACCCGGTCGGCCAGGTGGGCCACCACCGCCAGGTTGTGGGTGATCAGCAGCAGGGACAATCCGCGCTCGGCCGCCAGGCGTGCGAGCAGATCGAGAATCTGCCGCTGGACAGTGACGTCCAGCGCGGTGGTCGGCTCATCGGCAATCAGCAGTTTCGGACCCGTGGCCAGGGCCATGGCGATAAACGCCCGCTGACGCTGTCCGCCGCTGAGTTGATGGGAGTAGGAGTCGAAAATCCGCGAGGGACCATCGAGACCGGCGTCCTCCAGTGCTTCGAGAGCGGTCTCTTCGGCCGCTCCGCGACCCGTTCGGCGGTGGGCCCGGATTGTCTCGACAATCTGCGCACCGATTTTGAACAACGGGTTGAAGCTGGTGGTGGGGTCCTGGAACACCATCGCGATTTCTCCGCCGCGCACACGGCGAAGCTCGCCGGGAGGCATCCGGTCCAGCCGGCGGCCGCCGAGTTCAATCCTTCCGCATTCGATCCTGTCCACACCGGGCGGGAGACTGCGCAACAGACTCAGCGCGGTCAGCGTCTTCCCGCAGCCCGACTCGCCCACCAGGGCCACGCACTCGCCGCGGCGGATCTCGAAACTTACCCCGTCGACTGCCCGGACTCCCGAGGAGAGCGTGACAGAAAGGTTTTCGACTCTGATCAGAGTCTCGTGACCCGTGGCGACAGGTGCGGTCATGGATCTTCCGGGTTCAGTTGAGGTGGCTTTCCGGCACTTTCGCCGGGCGGCTTGGCCCGTCTGGAATTATAATAAGAAACGATCAGCAAGTCCGCCACCAGTTCGACCACGTGGTGCACCACCGGAACCACCGCGGCGGCCGGAGTTCCCAACAGGCTGATTGCCAGATAGGCCGGTATCTGAAGGGTTTTTTCAGCCGAGCAGAACAGGGTGGCGATTCGCTGCTCGGGACTGAAACGTACCGCGATGGAAGCAAGTTTCCACAGCAGCAGCATTGTCAGGTGGAACGCTCCCGCCGCGGCGAGTATTTTCAGGCTGCCCGGCCCGGAAAGCACCTCGCGGCCCTTGGTCACGGCGACCATGATCACCGCCAGCACGATAAGACTGCAACTGCTGGTAAGCACCGCGCCAAGCGGGGCAACCCTGCGCTCGCCCAGCAGGGCGCGAAGCGCCATGCCGGCTGTCAACGGGACAAACAGTACAATCAGCAGCCGATGGATCAGCATGGCAACCGGGACATTCATCGCCTCACCGAGCAGGATGGAGAGCAGGACCGGCGAAACAACAGCGGCCAGCAGGCTGGAGCAGACACTGAGCCACAGGGCCAGGGCTTCATCCCCGCCGGCGAGCCTGGTGAAAATCACGCAGGTGCTGAGTGTCGTGCCGGTGGTCGCGATCAGGATCAGGCCGGTATAGAGTTGGGGTTGGCTGCTGAAAAACGCGTTGGCCAGCAGCCAGCCTGTCAGCGGCGCGGCCAGGTAGGTCAGAGCCATCACGAACCCCACCTGGGGCCAGCAGCTTATCCTGGAGCTGACGCGCCGGAAGCCGATCCCGGCGCCCATCATCAGCATCAGCACTCCGATCATCAGCGCCAGGTGCCTGCCCAGGTACTCCCCGGCGCCGGGGAATAAGAACCCGGCCAGGCAGGCCAGCCCGATTCCCGGCAGCATCCAGTGTCTTTTAAGTGCCTCAGGCAGAACCGGCTCCTGTTGTTTGACCGGCGGAGCTGACGTGTCCGCCGACGGGGTTATGCGCGGCGCGCCGCCTGGAACGAAAAAACGGCGTGAACATTGTTCACGCCGTTTTTTTTAGATCAATATTTCATAATGCCGGACAGCCGGTTAGCTGACAGCTTCTTTCAGGGCCTTGCCGACCGTGAACTTGACCACGTTGCGGGCAGGAATATGGATCGTGGCGCCGGTCTGCGGGTTGCGGCCTTCACGGGCGGCACGCCTGGTCACGCCGAAAGTGCCGAAACCGACATGCGTGTACTTGTCGCCCCTTCTAAGGGTTTTTGTGATGCTGTCAAACACGCTGTCGATCGCTTCGGCTGCGGCCTTCTTGGGGATACCGACTTCAGAGGCTACGGCATCAATAAGGTCGGCTTTAGTCATGGAGAAATCCTCCGGTAAAAGAGTTAAAGTGGCGGGGAACTGTCAGGTCAGTCCGAACACTTCAAGAACAGAAATTCCCAAATATCCTTTTCCTTTACGACTATAAAAGTTCCAAAAGCCTTTGTCAAGCTCAACAGGTCGATTCAAGTTTTTCTTTTGCCATCAGGTTTGAAGAAAAATCAGCCTGCCGGCCGAACCCGAGGCAAAAAGTACATATTATATATAAAGCGTGCCTCGGGTGCCGTCAAGTGCTTATTTGACGCGAATCTCAGCGAAACATGGACAGCAAATACCGCTTAACCGCATGATATACAATAAGATGCGAAATGTCTTGGATTTCACCGCAATTTTCGTTAAAAAAAACCCGGCGCAAAACCGGGTTTTTTCTACGCTTGAAGCCGCTCGTAGTACGTACCCGGGCTAGCGCAACTCCTCCACCAGAGATTCGACACGGCGGCCTACGCTGCCGGAAAGATTCGAGAGCGCGGTATGGAATTCGTACTTGGAATTGATGTAGTTGACTTCGGCCTGCGAGAAATCGGTCTGGGCCTGGCGAAGGTCCAGAAGGCTGGCGGCACCCAGGCGGTAACGTTCCTGTTCCAGTTCCAGGGACTGCTGACGGAGGTCGCGGCTTTCGGCCAGCGCCAGGTGACTCTCATAGAGCTGCTGTAAGTCGAGCCAGAAGGCGCGGATATCCTGCTCGATATCCATCCTGGCGGCTTCGAGGTCGTAGACCAGGTTGTTGAGCTGGATCTCCAGGGTGCGGTTGCGGCTGTAACGCTGGAATGAATCCCAGATGTTCCAGCTTATCCCAAAACTCAAGCCGCGGCCCTTGTCACGGTTGGGGATCAGCTCCAGCCCTTCATCGGTACGGGAATAGTTCAAGCTGGTACTGATTGTCGGCAGGTAATCCAGCCGTCCCATCCACAGGTTGTTGCGCTGCTGGCGGACCTGGTAGTCGATCGCGGCGATATCGGGATGGTTCGCCAGGGCGTAATCGATCATGCGGCCGAGGTCCAGTTCCAGCCGGTCGACATCGAACTGGTCGACCACTCCGAACACGGCTTCCAGGGCGCGGCCCATCAGACGGTTGAGCTGCATTTTGGCCTGGGCCAGATCGTTCTGGCGCTGGATGATAACCAGTTCCTGGTCCTTGAGATCCACCTGGGCCTGGAGCACGTCGAGCCGGGTGACCGAACCCACCGAGTGGCGGGCCTCGGCCAGACGAAGCTGCTCGCGCCGGTTTTCGGCCTGGCTTTCGGCGGCGGTCAGCAGCTGCTGCTGCCGCAGGGCGTTGATATAGGCCCGGCGCATCTGGTCCACCAGGTTCAGCTCGCTTGCCGAAAGTTGGCTTTCCCGCTGGCGGCGGAAATACCGGGCGTTTTTCAGATCGAAATAATGACGGGCCGAGTCGAAAATGTTCAGGTTCATCCTGAGCGACGCGTAGCTCGATTTGCTGATACCGCCGGAGGTACGCAGTACGCCGCTGGGATCCAGGAAGCTGGAGGTGCGGTTGCTCTGGCTCAGGCCGTAACTGGAGCTGAGAGTGGGGATGTAGTTGCCCCAGGCAACCAGCATGGCCGGCTTCACGCCCCGCATGTTCTCCCTGGCCTTGGCATGGGTCGGATTGCCGGCCAGCGCATAGTCGATACAATCGTCCAGGGTCAGCACCTCGCCGCCGAAGCCGGCCTGACCGATCGCGGCGGCTCCCACCGGGAACAGGGCGGTAAGGTTGTATGTGTGGAAGAAAGGAATCTGTTCCGCCGGCAGGACCGTCTCTGCGGCCATCTCGCCCGGCGGGTCCGCTGGCTCCGCAGCCGTCAACCGGCCCTGCAAAGACAGGCTCAGGACGGCGGCGGCCAGCACAACGCCCGCAACACGGTAATTCATGGATCCTCCGGTAAATTCGTTTGATTCGTCTCAGGTTCGGCTTGCATAAGGTTTAGACAACCGAACCGGGCATTTGGTTTCATCTATTTTCGGGCAGCTGCCGTCAATCGGCAGACCTTTCCGGCTTGACTCCCAGCAGGTCGAAAAACCGGGCGAGGCGGGCGGTGCTGATATGGAACTCACCCAGGTTGAACCTGCCGCCCTCGTAATGCCAGTCGCTGCCGCCGGTGAACACCAGGTCGTGCTGACGGCCCTTGTTGCGGATAGCGTTGGCGGTGGAGCGATAGACCCCCGGACGCCAGAGTTCGATCCCGTCCATGCCGGCCTCGCAGAGGAGATCGACAGAATCCTCGACCTCGTCGCGCGAGGGATGGGCCAGGGCGCTGACTCCGCCCAGCTCGCCGATCAGCTCGATCACCTCCAGCGCGTCGGCGGGGCTGTAGGGTACGAACGCGCTGCCGTTGTTGCCCAGGTAGACATCGAACGCTTCCTCCGGCGAGCGCACGTAACCGTAGTTGTAAATCAGGTCGGCGATCAGCACCCGGCCGATCGTTTTAAGACGGGGCACCCGGTCGAGCTCGTCGTGGGGAATCCGCACGTTACGCTCGTTGAGCAGGCTGAGTATCTCATGCGCGCGCTCCTTGCGCCGCTGCCGGACTCCATCGATATGCCGGACCAGCCGCGGCTCGGCGGGGTCGAGTCCGTAGCCCAGGATATGCAGTTCGCGCTCGCCCAGCCTGGTGCTGAACTCGGTGCCGCAGATCATCGTCAACCCGTGCTCGCGCCCGCAGGCCAGCGCATCCCCGTAATGGTCGACCGTATCGTGGTCGGTGATCCCCAGCACGTGCAGGCCCCGCTCACGGGCGAGCGGCACCAGCTCGGTCACGTTCATCTTGCCGTCGGAGTAAGCGCTGTGTATGTGAAGGTCCGCTCTCAAAGGCATTGCATTGACACCTGTCTCATTGTTATACCATCAGGCCGCGGCCGGGTTCAATCCATTTTCAGCACGGCCAGGAACGCTTCCTGCGGGATTTCAACCTGGCCGACCTGCTTCATCTTCTTCTTGCCCTCGCGCTGGCGGGCCAGCAGCTTGCGCTTGCGGGTGATGTCGCCGCCGTAGCACTTGGCGGTCACATTCTTGCGCAGCGGGCGGATCACCTCGCGGGCGATCACCCGTCCGCCGATAGCGGCCTGCAGCACCACCTCGAACATCTGGCGCGGAATGAGTTCCCTGAGCTTCTCGATCAGCCTGACACCCCGGGGCCTGGCCTTGTCGCGGTGGATAATCGCGCTCAGCGCGTCCACCGGGTCGCTGTTGACCAGGATGTCGAGCCGGATCAGCTCGCTGGCGCGGTAGCCGGAGAACTCGTAGTCGAAACTGGCGTATCCGCGGCTGACAGTCTTGAGCCGGTCGTAAAAATCGAACAGGATCTCGGCCAGGGGCAGGGCGTAAACCAGTTCCACCCGGCGCTGGTCGAGATAAATCATCTCGCCGTACTCGCCGCGGCGTTCGTTGCAGAGTTCCATGATCGGCCCCACGTAGTCGGCGGGGACGAAAATCCGCACCTTGACATAGGGCTCCTCGATCCGCTTCACGCCGGCGCGGTCGGGAAGGCGCGAGGGGTTGGAGAGCTCCAGCACTTCACCGTCGGTCATCAGCACCCGGTAGCGCACGTTGGGCACGGTGGCGAGGATCTTGACATCGTACTCGCGCTGCAGCCGCTCCTGGATAATCTCCAGGTGCAGCAGACCCAGGAACCCGCAGCGGAAACCGAAGCCGAGGGCGATGGATGTTTCCGGTTCGTAGCTCAACGATGCGTCGTTGAGTTTCAGCCGCTCCAGGGCGTCCTTGAGGCCGTCGTAGTCGTCGTTGTTCACCGGGAACACGGCCGCGAACACCATCGGCTTGACCTCCCGGTAGCCCGGCAGGGGACTGTCGGCCGGGCGGTCGCGGTCGGTGACAGTATCGCCCACGCGGGTATGGTCCAGCCGCTTGATCCCGGCGATCAGGTAGCCCACCTCGCCGGCTTCGAGCCGGTCGGTCTTTTTGGGCTTGAGCTGCTGGATACCGACCTCGTCCACCTCGTACTCTCCTCCGGTGGCGAACATGCGCAGGGTCATCCCGGCTCCCATGCGCCCGTCGATCACCCGCACCAGCGGGACGGCCCCGCGGTACTGGTCGAAATAGCTGTCGAAAATCAGCGCCTTGAGCGGGGCGTCCGGGTCGCCGACAGGTGGTGGGATCCGGGCGACCACGGCCTCGAGCACGGTATCGATCCCGATCCCCTGTTTGGCGCTGACCGCGAGGATTTCCCCGCGCTCCACGCTCAGCAGTTCCTCGAGTTCGTCGCAGACCTCATCAACTCTGGCTGCGGGCAGGTCGATCTTGTTGACCACCGGAACTATCGCCAGGTTGTGGTCCATGGCCAGCAGGAGGTTGCTCAGGGTCTGGGCCTGCACGCCCTGGACAGCGTCCACCACCAGCAGCGCGCCCTCGCAGGCGGCCAGGCTGCGGCTTACCTCGTAGTTGAAATCGACATGGCCGGGGGTGTCGATCAGGTTGAACTGGTAGCGCTTGCCGTCGGCTGCGTCGTAGTCCATCCGGATGGCGTGGGCCTTGATCGTGATCCCCCGCTCGCGTTCCAGGTCCATGCTGTCGAGCACCTGCTCGCGCATCTCGCGCTGATCCAGGGTGTGGGTGGACTCCAGCAGGCGGTCGGCGAGAGTGCTCTTGCCGTGGTCTATATGTGCAATAATGCAGAAGTTGCGTATTTGCTGCATCCGGTATTCCTCACAGAGACTGTGGCCCGCGACAGCGTTTTGGACACAATCCTCTAAGATAACCAAATTCGGGAAAAATGAAAAGGAAAGCCGTACAATGGCAGGATTGATCAGAACTTGCGCCAGACCTCGGGCATGAACAGGACGATCACGGTGAAGACCTCGAGACGGCCCAGCAGCATGCACAGCGAAAGCATCCATTTGCCGAGTTCGGGGATAGCGGCGTAATTCTGCATCGGGCCCACTCCGGCCAGGCCGGGGCCGATATTGCCGAGAGTGGCGGCCACGCTGCTTGTGGCGGTGACAATGTCCATGCCGAGACCGGCCATTACGAAGGAGAAAAAGAGGAACAGGGCGATATAGAGGCTGAAAAAACCCAGCACGTTGAGCATCACTTCCGGCCGGACCCTGATCTTGTTTACCTTGACCAGCACCACCGCCTGGGGATGGAGCAGTTTTTTCAGTTCGGTCTTGCCGTGCTTGAGCAGCAGCAGCAGCCGGATCACTTTCATCCCGCCGCCGGTGCTGCCCGCGCACCCGCCGACAAACATCAGCGCCAGCAGCATCATCCTGTTCAGCGGTCCCCAGGCGTCGAAATCAGCGGTGGAAAAGCCGGTGGTGGTGGTTATCGAGACCACCTGGAACATGCTGTCGCGGAAGGTCTGCTCGCTCGCGCCGGAGCCGTGCATCCAGTTGACCAGGAACACCACGATCGTGGCTCCCCCGAGAATGCTGACATAGAACTGCCATTCGCGGTCGCGGAAATAGGCTTTGAGGCCGCGGCCGGTGAGGCAGCGGTAGTGCAGGGAGAAATTAGCCCCGGCCAGGAACATGAACAGGACGATCACGTATTGGATGTACCGGCTCTGGTAATGGCCCACTGAGAGGTTCCTGGTACTGAACCCGCCGGTGGCCATCGTCGTGAAAGCATGGTTGACCGAGTCGAACAGGTTCATGCCGCCCAGGTGAAGCAGCAGAACCTCCAGGGCGGTCAGCAGGAGGTACACGGCCCAGAGCAGGGTAGCTGTCTGGCTGATCCGCGGTTTCAGCCTGTCGGGAGTGGGGCCGGGGACCTCGGCCTTGAACAGCTGCATGCCGCCCACGCCCAGGAAGGGGAGGATGGCGATCGAGAGCACGATAATTCCCATCCCGCCCAGCCACTGGGTCTGGCTGCGCCAGATCAGGATCGACAGCGGCTGGCTTTCGATATCGGTCAGGATCGAGGCCCCGGTGGTAGTGAACCCGCTGAGAGTCTCGAAAAACGCATCGGTAAACGAGGGGATCGAGCCGGAGAGCAGGTACGGGAAGCTGCCGAACAAGGCGGCGAAAATCCAGCCGAAGGTGACGATAGCGAAACCCTCGCGCACCCGGATATCGTCGTCACTGCGCGCGAGCCAGGCAATCGCCGCGCCGCCGACCACCGAGATCGCCATCGCCTCCAGGATCGGTCCCAACGTGCTTTCGCCGTAGTACCAGGCGCACCAGGCCGGCAGGGCCATGGTCAGGCCGATAAATACCTGCAGGAAGCCCACCACGTATAACACAAGCCTGATTTTCATCTTCGGCGGTCCGTGCTCCCGGGGTGAAACGGAGGCGCATTCCCCTGGCTGCGGCTGAGGTCAGAGGAAAAATTTGTGTACTTTCTTGGACTGACGGGCCAGGGTGAAAATGACCACGTTATCCCCGGGCAACAGAGTATCCTCACCGTGGGGGATAAAGGTTTTACCCTCCCTGACCACCGAGCCGATAATGCAGTCCGAGGGGATTTCGAGGTCCCTGAGCATTTTACCGACATAAGGCAGGCCCTCGCGGACCGAGATCTCCATGAACTGCACGCTCATGCCTCTCAGGGTGGCCAGGGTCAGCAGCCGCTCGCTGTGGGTGGCTGCCAGGATAGCGTTGACAGTGGACAGATGCGGGCTGACCGAGGCGTCGACCCCGATCCTGGTAGCGAGGTTGAGATATTCGAGCCGCTTGATCTGGGAGATAGTTTTGGTGGCGCCCATGTTCTTGGCCACCAGGGAGCTGATGATGTTGTTCTCGTCGTCATCGGTGAGCGCCACGAACCCGTCCACACCATCCACGCCCTCGCTTTCCAGCAGCTCCAGGTCGGTGGCGTCGCCGTGGAGCACCAGGCTGGAGGCCAGGATCTCGGCCAGCACGGCGCAGCGCGCGCGGTCGCTTTCGAAAACGATCGGGATCACCCCCTGGCTTTCCAGCAAATGTGCCAGCCGGACCGCCACGGCCGTGCCGCCGGCCAGCATCACGCGATGCAGGCTGCGGTTCTCGTAGCCCGCCAGGCGGAGCATATCGGTGGTGGCGTCGCTCTTGCCGATCACGTAGAGCAGGTCGCCTTCGTGGATCGCGTCATTTCCGTGGGGGATAATGGTCTGCTCGCCGCGGCTGATCGCGGCGACAAGGAACTTCCGCTTCTCGAATTCACCGGCGATCTGTTTGAGCGCCCGGTCGCGGAACAGGAAGCCCTCGCCCACCCGCATTCCCATCAGCACAACTTCGCCATCGGCGAACTCCACCACATCGGTGGCGGCGGCGAACTTGAGCAGGCGCTGGATTTCCTGGGCGCAGGCCTCCTGGGGGTTAACCAGCACATCGATGCCCAGCGAGCCGGCGAGCGCCAGCGGAGATTCGCCGTAGTAGTAGTCTCCGCCCACCCGGGCCACCTTGGTCCGGACTTCGTAGCGCGAGGCGAGCTGGCAGGCGAGGATGTTGACTTCGTCGTCGTCGCTGACAGCGATCAGGGTGTCGGTACGGTTGATCTGTGCGCGTTCGAGGATGCGGAAATCGACGCCGCTGCCCAGCAGGCCCAGCACGTCCAGATGGTTTTCGACCCGGTCGACCTTGGTCTGGTCGACATCGATGACCACGATTTCCTCACCCTGTTGAGAGAGCCGGCTGGCGAGCTGAAAGCCGACGTCGCCGGCCCCGATGATAATCGCCTTCATGCGGACTGCTCTTGTTGGGTGGTCTCGCTGTTTTCGTTCACCGGCTCCTGTGCGCCATGGCCGGAGGCGTTATTGCCATATTCCTTAAGCAGCATCTCGCTGCCGATTTCGTTGAACTTGTCCGCGGTTTCCCGCAGCTCGCCGGAGAGATTGTGGTTGAACGCGTAAAGTTCGACCACCGGCCCCAGTCGCTTGACAAGCTGAACCAGCGAAACGAAATCGCCATCGCCGCTGACCAGCGCCACCACGTCGAGGTCCGGCGCCGCCTCGATAATGTCGATGGCGATCCCCATGTCCCAGTCACCCTTGGCGGTTCCGTCGGAGAACGACTTCAGCTCCTTGCGGCGGACCTGGTAGCCTTTTTTCTTGAGCAGGCTGATAAAACCGCTCTGGTCGATATCCGGGGATTCGACAATATAGGCCAGGGCCATGATCTGGCGGCGCCTGCCCACGATCCTGTCCAGGATAGACTCGTAGTCCAGCCTGGCCCCGTCGAGTTTCTTGGCCGCGTAGAACATGTTCTGCACATCGATAAACACGCCGACCCGGATATTTTCCTCGGGGAGATCCTCCAGGCGACGGTTTTCCGGCATCCCGCCGTAATGTTCGGTACGCGGTCCGCCCTCGAGCTGCTCCAGACGGTTGCGCAGCCTCCCGATCTCCTTGGTCTGTTCGATCAGCAGGCCCTTGAGTTCGCGGCCCACTCCCTCCATACGTTCCTCCAGCGCGTGCAATTTGCTCATGCACAGGGGGCGCTGGGCCAGCAGGCTCTGCCCGAAGTCGCGGAACCCGTGGCTGAGCATGGTCTCGAACTCTTCGAGCAGGGTGCCGTGCTTCTCGTGCATCAGCACCCAGAGCAGGATGCAGGCGGTTTTGCGGTCGAGCGTACCCTCCGACTTGAGCGATTCCAACTGTTCGCGGAGCTTGTATTCGCCGAGGCCGAGATAGTTTTTCATCCGGCCGGCGAGTTCCTGGTCCATCGCTCCCCACAGGCTGCCGGAGGAGCGCTGCGGACCTGCCTTCCAGGCGTCCAGCAGGACCTCTATCAGCTCGTGCGTGCGCGCCTGGCGAAGATCGAACTTTTCGTCGCGGGTAGTGCAGCGGTGGGCCAGCTCGATCAGCCGCTGGCGTTCGAACAGGTTTTCCAGCAGCAACCGGAGCTGCTCGTCGGACGGAAAGAAAAGCCTGTCCGGGTTTGTGTCGGTGTCGTTTCTGGTATGCATTTTTCAGTTGTACCTTTCGTTGCAAAGATTGAGAATGAGAGTAACTGACACGGCTCAAATATAGTGCTGGGAGTCCATCAGGTGCAAATATTATTCATCTGTCTCGATTCTGGCAAGGCGCAGACCGACCAGGAAAATGAACAAGAAGTTGAAGGCCAGCATCAGGATAGCCTGCTCGTAGCCGATCATGGTCAGAAACAACGCGCAGAAGCCGGTGAAGCTGCTGAAGGCGTAAATCAGCAGCACAGCGTCAGTCGGTTTGAGACCCATGCGGACCAGCCGGTGACTGCTGTGGTCCTTGCCGCCCAGGGATATCGGCCGGCGGCGGATCACGCGGGTGATCGTCACCAGGCTCACGTCGAAAATGGGATAGATCAGCACCAGCATCGGGATAGCCAGCGACAGTTTGAGACCGCCGCCCGGCACTCCGGCCGCGGTGCCCCAACTACCGACAATTGAGAGGCCGGCGATTATGAAGCCCGTGAACAGGGATCCCGAGTCACCCATGAAAATTCTGGCCCGCGGGAAATTATGGGGCAGGTAGCCGACCCCCGCTCCGGCCAGGATAAAAAAGATGAAGCCGAGATCGAACTGGCCGTTGACGAAACTGATCAGGCCGAAAAAGAAACTGCTGGTGACCGCCACTCCGCAGGAGAGACCGTTCATGTTATCGATCAGGTTGAAAGCGTTGGTGAGGCCGATAATCCAGAACAGGGTGAACGGATAGGCCAGCCAGATCAGCCACGGCATGCCCCAATGGGTGGCTATGTCGGTGAAGAAGGCGACGCTGATTCCGAAATAGATCAGGAAGAAACCGGCGATAAGCTGACCGACGAGCTTGACGTGGGGGATAACCCCTCCCCTGGCGTCGTCCACATTGCCTACCAGCAGCAGGATCGTCCCGCCGATCAGCAGCCCCAGCACCTGGTCAGCCCCGTCCCCGTCGGCGACGATAATTCCCCCGATAGTACACCAGATCGCCGCGATGACGAAAAACAGGTAGACCCTGCGCGGGTGGCGCGCGATACCGTAGAGCTGAAAAATGACGCCACTGAACATCAGCAGGGCTTCCCAGATATCCACCATCCCGCGAATCATCAGGCCAAGCAGGAACGCCATGTAGATTGCATTGCCGCCCAGCAGGGGGACAGGCTCGGCATGGAAGCGGTCGTTACGGGGAGTGTCGACAACGCCGGCGTCGAGGGCCAGCCGCTTGAAAATAAGAACGAGGATATAGGACAGGACACTCACCCCGGCCAGGATACTCAGCGCTGAAATCATGATGTCCGGGCTGAAAATCATCGGCAGATCCGGTTGCAGGGCCGGTTACGGGGTTCGCTCCCTCCGCTTCGTGTCATTTCCGGTTGGGAGAGAGCAGGGTTTCGGGGCCGACTTCACGCACATAGTCGATCACATTGCTCAGGATTTCATCCAGATCGTGGCGCGGTTCGAAGCCGGTTACCCGGCAGACTTTCGAGATATCGGGGATACGCCGCAGCATGTCCTCGAAGCCCTCGGCGTAAGCCTGGTCGTAGGGGATTTTGCGGATTTCGGACTCGCTGCCGGTCATCTCCCTGATCTTTCCGGCCAGGTCGGCGATCGTGATTTCCTGGGTGTTGCCCACGTTGAAGATCTGGCCCTCGGCCTCGGGCAGTTCGCTGAGGCGGATCATGAATTCCACGGTATCGGCAACATGGGTGAAACAGCGGCTCTGGGTGCCGTCGCCGTAGACCGGGATAGTTTCACCAAGCAGCGCGGTGGCAACGAACCGGGGAATCACCATCCCGTAACGTCCGGTCTGCCTGGGGCCGACGGTATTGAACAGCCGGGCGATCACGACGGGCAGATTTTTCTCCTGGTAATAGGCCAGGGCCAGGAATTCATCGATCGCCTTGGAGCAGGCGTACGACCAGCGGTTCTTGGTGGTGGGGCCCATCAGGCTGTCGTCCTCCTCGCCGAAGGGGACCTTGTCGCTTTTACCGTAAATTTCGCTGGTCGAAGTTATCAGGGTTTTTTTCTTGTAACGGTTGGCCACCTTCAGCACCATCTCCGAACCCAGGATATTGGTTTCGATCACTTCCACCGGGCGGTTGACAATCAGTTCGACGCCCACCGCGGCCGCCAGGTGGAAGATGATGTCGCACTCGCAGATCAGCCGGTCCATCACGGTTTCATTGAGGATACTTTCGATAGCGAACGTGAAGCCGGGGCGGCCCTTGAACTGGGTGATATTCTCCATCCGGCCCGTGGACAGGTCGTCGATAATGGTAACTTCATGTCCCGACTCCAGCAGTTTCTCGCTAAGGTGCGACCCGATAAACCCGGCGCCGCCGGTAACAAGCGCTCTCATCGAAGCTCTCCCTGATTAATTCTGAAATGGCGCTGAGGAATGGCCCGGGAGGGGCTGTCCGGCGATTGCCGCCTCACCCTGGAGGCGGCCGGAGCCGAGAGGTCGGAAAAGCTGGTCTTGCCGGTCAGAGATCATCGAAATGACCGGAGTCAGGAGTTTAATCCAGATAATGGCCCACCTTCTCTTTTGTCAGCAAATCGCGATACAGCCTGTCGATATCCTCCAGCAGCCTGTTCTTGTCGAACAGGGGATACGCTTTGCGGCGGCCGGCCTCTCCCATCATTTTCCGCCGGCCTGGTTTTGCCAGCAGGTACTGGATGGCATCGGCCAGGGCCCGGTGATCGTTGGACGGCACCAGCAGGCCGTTGTCACCGTCGAGAATCAGGTCCCGCACACCGCCCACATCGGTGCTGACCACCGGTTTACCGGCAGCCATCGCCTCGATCAGGGCCACCGGAAGTCCCTCGTTGAAGGAACTCAAGGTAACGATGTCGAGACCGGAATAAATCTTGGTCAGATTATGCTGGAAACCCATGAAGATAACCCTGGATTCCAGGCCCAGTTCCCTGGTTTTTCTTTCCAGAAAAGCGCGTAACTCTCCGTCGCCGATAATTAAAAAGCGGACATGCTCGTTTTTCGCAGAGATTATCCGGGCCGCCTCGAGAAAACAGACGTGATTTTTGATCGGCACCAGCCTCGCGACAATACCTACGAGCAGCGTACCGGTTTCGAGCTCAAGTTCCCGGTGCAACTGATCGGGCTCTGCGTCGGATTTCACGAACGGCTTGAGATCAAGCCCCAGGGGCACGGAGACAATCTTGTCGGAATCGGCGATCTTATAGTCGATTATTTCCCGCCGCTGATGCTCTCCTACGGTTATGATGACATCGGTGAATTTAGCCAACAGCCTTTCCAGCCACAAGTAAAATTTGGTCTGGAAGTAGCCGAAATAGCTGTGAAATACGTGTCCGTGGAAAGTGTGGATGATCACGGAGACGCCGGTCAGCTTGGCGGCAATCCGGCCCAGAGTTCCGGCTTTGGCGGTATGGGTATGGACTATGTCGGGCTGTTCGCGGCGGATCAGCCGGATCAGATTTATCAGCGCCTTGATATCGTCCCGGAAGAAGATTTCCCGCCCCAGGGCTTCGATCACGATCGGGTGGACGTTTTTCACTTCGGCCAGGTCGTTCATGTTGCCCTCGGCCGGCGATTCGCGTCCGGTCACGAGCCGACTGACATAGTTCGCCGGGTCAAGCTCGCTGTTGAGGATAATCACATGCAGGGCCGGGCCGCCGATATTGAGCCGGGCGATTATCCTCAGGATTTTAATTTTGCGTTTCTCGGCCATCTTGACCATTTCAGCGCACTCCGGGTGTGGTAACAAGTTCCAGTGTCAACTTGGTTCAGAGCCAGCCTTTCCACCAGTACTTTAACATCGCGGCGTATTCATGAAAGATAGCGCCAAGCTGGGAAAACCGATCCCCGTCGGGATGAAAAAAGACACTCTCCGGCGGCGGGACAACCCTCAGTGAATCCGGAGTGACTCCGGGCAGGCGGAGCTTTTGCAGCTGAGTGTCGAGCAGCAGCCGTGTCCTGCGCGAATTGTACAGCCCGGTAACAACCAGAGCGGATTTGAAGCCTGTCTTGGACATAATCTCCAGACAATTCCGAACGTTTTCGTAATTATTGGCCGCCAGCGGGTCCAGGATAATATCGGTTTCACTCACACCCTGGGCAGAGGCGACCTTGCGCATATCCTCGGCATCGCGGCGGGAGAGCTGCTGATAACCACTGGAAAAGACGATTTTATCGGCGAGTCCTCTCTCGTAGAGTTCGGCAGCCCAGCCCGCCCGCTCGAACGTGCTGCTGCCCGGACTGCCGGTTTCACCGACTCCGCCGCCGAAGACAAGGATGACCTCACTGGACGTTACCGGACCTGTGGCCACCAGCGGAGCGCCCAGCCAGCGGACAGTCGAGCTGGAGGTTATCAGCAGCCAGAGCACAAGCAGGGAGGCGGCGATAGTGAGAAACTGGCGCCGTCGTGAGTGGCTTACTGCGGCAAGGCGTTCCAGCCAGCCGGTGTCGTCACCTGGCCTGACCTCTTCGATTCTCCGCTCGATAAGCGAGCACATCTGTTCCAGACTGTTTTCCCAGCCGGCCTCGCGCGCGAGTTCAATCCGGCGCCGACGAAGCTTCAGTTCCTCTTCACCCGAGAGCGCGGCGAGTTTGCGTTCGATCAGCCGGGCCAGCTCCTCGGCGTCGCGGCCGATTTCCACGACGCCGGAATGCTCACCGGCAAACAACTTCATCTCTTCAATCGGAGTGCTTACCACCGGCAGCCCCATCGCCAGATATTCATTGAGCTTGGTGGGGTGGACATATTGAGTGTAATCGGTAAGCCGGTAGGGTATCAGTCCGATATCGAATCCCTTGAGATAGCGCGGAAGCTGATCGTGGGGACGTGCGCCTGTCAGGTGGACATTGGGTATGGACCGGAGTCCGGCCATCGATTCCTGCTCCGGGCCGATCAGGACGAGCTGGACCCGGGGCAGCCGTTCGGCAAGGGAGGCCAGCAGATCGATATCCAGCCAGCGGTGCAAACCACCGATATAGCCGATCCGCGGCCGGGGAATGGATTCCAGGTCCTCCGGCGTGCCCGAGGAAGGGTCCTCACGCACTCCTGCGAAAAATTGATAATCCACCGTAAACGGGTATTTATGCACATTAGGATTGTGTGGCCTGCAATGGGCGGCCAGTTTTTCACTGGTTACCAGCACGAGGTCGGCCAGTTTGATCATCTCGCGTTCGCTGGCTTCGATTTTGCCGGCGGCGGGACTTGAATGGCGGAAACTGTCGATACAGTAATAAATCAGCAGTTTGTGCGGGATATGCTCGATAACCTCCATGGTCAGGCGGCTGGGCAGGAATGTCCAGACTATCGGATCGCTGAAACGCTGCGACCTGAACCACGAGTTGAGTACCCCGCTCATCATCCGGCGGTTGATCCAGCGGGCGATACGGCTGTGAGGCAAGGGAAGGACCAGGGGGCTGAAAATATAGAGATTATCGGCTTGACGGCGGAATCCGCGATAGCTTTTCCACCAGTTCACCAGCCGACGGCGCATTCGTCCCAGATCGGAGGGCCGCGGAGCGCGAACCCCGGTGTTTTCCACATAGAGCACCCGGTTGCCCGCCGCCGCCAGGCGCTGCATGATTTCCTGGTGGCCCTGCCAGTTGAAATCCCAGTCTATCGAGGAGAAACAGATTATGTCCCGGCCGTTAAGCATGAGTCGCTCATTTTCCTGATACCAGGAGCAGCAGGGCCGACAGTATCAGGCCCAGCGCCAAGCCTGCGCCGATCCCGGCGTAGGCGCTCGCCGAAGGAAACAACGCCAGCAGGATGAACCTGACCGGGTAATAGGCGCTCACAAACAGCAGAATGACCGCCGTGGCCTGACGCCGCACCGCAAGCCTGTCACTCGATCGAATCGCCAGCAGGTTGGCTGCCAGACGGCTTCCTGACACGGCAGTCAGGTCGGTCAGCCTGGAACAGAGCCGGACAGCGCGCTGCTTTGCTGCCCTGATCCAGGTCCAGGTAAACGACTTTTCCAGCGTCGCGGAATCGAGCTGGAGCGGCTTGTCGAGGTAATCGCCGACCAGGAAAACAGGCATCACTCGCTCCCGGACAAAGATGACCAGAAGGCTGTAACAGAATGTCCGGGAAAGCGCAGCAGGCATTTGTTCCGCAATCTTCCAAAAGCGGCTGTTTGCCGCCACGCTCTGCAGGACCCTGCAGGTGATCGAGCCATCCAGCAACACGTTTTTATCCGGTATGAACACGATTTTATCCCCTGTCGCCGAGCCTAAAACGCCACCAGGGCCGCGCCGAAGCTCCAGCGCCTTGCATTGAAACTAAGTCCGGAACCGACTTTGAGCAGGTTTCCGTTATAAAACATATCGTCGCCGGCCTGCAAAACCAGCAAGCTGACCTGACAGCGGATATCCCGGCTGGCAGGATGATCGGCGAGCAGGGCCTGACGGCCGTCCGGGCTGGGATAAAGAATTTTGGCAGGCTGGTTGGACATTATCCGTTCTATTTTCCAGGAGGGCGGTCTCTCGAGAGAATATTCCTGCTCACCCGGCCTGACCCAGGCCACCAGCTCCTGGGGCACGTTCCTGAATTCAACCTGGACGGATTGCCAGACAAGCTGTCCGGCTGGCCGCAGTTCACCGGCGTAATGAACAACTCCATTCAGCGGCTGGCCCAGCAGGGCAAAATTCAGGCTGCGCCCGAAATCGATCTGCTGATTAAAAAAGCGCGGAACACCGCCGGACACCGTGCAGTTAAGTTCCAGGTCCAGAATCACACGCCTGAATTCTCTGCCGAACCCCGGCTGACTGCGATATGACAGAGCCGCGGGAGTTCCCAGGGGATCTATATCAAGAACACGATGGATTTCACCGGCTTGTACGCTGCCCTTAGAGTCGGAGACTTTTAATCCGGCCCTGAGCAGTGGAACAAGCCTGGCCGGCATCGCCTCTATCATTACGCGGACGACAGCTCTCAACTCCGGCTGGGATTTGCTGAGAATTCCACCGGTCAGGCGGGTGCCCCCGACATCGAATCTCAGCAGGCGATCCGGCTCCAGCCGGGAGCGTCCGAAATACAGGCCGCCCTCGGCAAGGCGGCAGCTGAGCCTGATACGGGCGACTTCGAACGCATGCAGCACGTCGCCGCCGGGATCGACCGAACCGCGGCTGAACCAGGGGTTGTCGGCCTCGCCGTATGAGACCTTGACAACTGCGCGAGGCAGTTCCTCATCTCCGGAGAGTATCGATTGAACGTCCAGCAGGCTCACCTGGTCCGGCTCCTTCAGGTAGAACAACATATCAAGTTCAACAGAAGTTTCGGCAGCGGGCATGATCCGGTATTCCTGCCCCAGGTGCTCCACGGTGATAGCGGAACCGCTGTTTTCAAGAAATTCAGCCAGCCGGTCGTAATCGGCGGACACAGTCAGTTCGGCTGAGGCAATTACCTGTGTCCGCCGGGATTCAGGCACCGCGGACAGACGTTCCGCCGGAACCTGAGGATCCACTGACCTGACAGTAAATGCAAGACCGGACATACTGAACAGGCTGTCACCCGGCTCCAGCCCGGCGCCTTCATTCCCCTGACTCAGCACCAGGGAAGTAAATTCAAGGGACCAGAAGCATTGGCCGCCGTAGGACGGCTTAAACCTTTGTTTTGGCGCTGAGCTGACCACCGAGCTGACCACGAAATCCCCCTTGGCCAGCGGGAGAGTATAGGTCGACTGGCGTCTGAAAACATCCATGGTAACGGCTTCGAGTACTGTTTCATAAGTGCCGGCCTGGAGATCGGCCGGAACGTTGAACAGGACACTGTCACGAACGTTGAATGGGATTTTGCCGTCGAGTAAAACAGTTTTTCCCTTGAACGACTTCGGGATCAGGTGCAGCCGGGCACTGAGCAGATAGCGCTTGTTATCCAGCTTGACTGTGACTTTTGCGGGTGCGCCGCTGCTTATTTTTGCGGGTCTGATTCCCAGCGCCTGCAACCGGGGCTGGCTGATTGCCACCCAGGAAGAAATGCCGACGTAAAGCGCGGCCAGTACTCCCAGGATAACAGCCAGGTCAAGCAGGTTGATCAGGCCGAACAGGCGTCCCTTCTCGTCGATCAGTTTCACGGTGCGGCTCTCCGACAAGGTTAAAGCTTGAAGGCTATTCCGGCACGATTTATCCAGTGCTATCCGGCAGCTTCCCGGATAATCCGGAGCAATCGTGGCTGGACAGCCTGGAGGCTGAAATTCTCCTCGATCACACTGCGTCCGGCGGTTCCCACCGCGCTGCGCAGCTCCGGATCACCGGCGAGGCGGATAATAGTTTCAGTCCATTCGTTTTCGTCACCGGGCAGAAAACCTGTTTTCCCGTGGGTTATCAGATCAAGATTCATGCCCACAGGGCTGCATACCGCCGGAACGCCGGCGGCCATGTATTCGATAGCCTTGAACGCGCACTTGCCTCGGGTCCACTGGTTGTCCGGCATCGGCATGATCCCGATATCGAAACGCTGAAGTTCCGAAACCTCGGTATCCATACTCCAGGCAACACATTCCACGCCGGCGGGCCACGGTTCGGGCAGGCTCCCCCCCACGATTCGAAGCCGCGCTTCGGGGATACGTTCGATCACCCGCTGCCAGATGTCGATGAACGGCGCCAGAAAATCGATCGTGGTCGCACTGCCGATCCAGCCGACAACCACCGCCTCCTGAGCGCTTCGGCTGCGCGCCGGACGGAAGACCTCTGTATTAACCACTGTCGGGACAATTTCCACACGTCCCGCCCCGGAGCGCCTGGCGAAGTCGGCCAGGTAGCTGTTGCCCGCGATTGTCAGGCTGCTCATCCGCACAACCGCGGCGGTCTTGCCCGGGCATTTCAGCCGGGCGAACAGACGGTTCGAGCGCGCGGCGTTGGGCAGAAAAACCGCATCATCGAAATCGTAGATATACGGTTTGCCCAGCAGGCGAAGGCAGCGTTCGAACCAGGCCGGACCCACCGGGAAGCTCTCGCGGTGGATGAATACCATATCGTAGGCCAATGCACGCCACAAATCAAGCAGTCGGTTGACAGCGCAGCCGAGTCCGAGCAGTAATTTGCGGAAAACTTTTCCCTCACGGTAGAGAATTCGCCACAAGGCCTGGCTGTAAAACGGCCGGACCCTGGCGCCGATACCCTCCTTCTCAAGTCCGGGCAGGAATTGAAGTACCCTGAACCTGTTACTGGCCCCCTGGGGCGGGTAGGGGACGATAAACAGGATATTTTTCATCGCCTCTTCCCGTCGGTCAGCCGTTCGTAAAGACCTAAATATTGTTCCACCGCTCCGGCCAGGGAGAAACTTTCCTCCGCGACAGTCCGGCAGCGCGAGGCCGTGTCGGGGTCTTTCAGCAGTTCCGTAAGCGTCACCGCCGCCGTGCGGTAGGTTTCTTCATCCAGTGAATCGAGCACTACTCCGGTACGGGGGCCGCGGACATGGCGGTCATGGTCGCCGACCCCTGAGTTGATCACCACCGGGACGCCGCAGGCCAGGCTTTCGGCGAACTTGGTGGCGCATGAGGCCTGTTTGCTGAATGTCGGCCTGATAAAAAAGATGGAGCAGTCGGCCGCGGCCAGTTTCTCCGGCACACGCTCGTGGGGCACGGTTTCCACGCTGACAGCCGCCAGCGTATCGGGGCCGATCCCCGCGGCTTCCGCCGAACGCTCCACCATTCCGGGATCGGAACCGGTCAGGATCCGGAATGTGCTGCCGGGCGCCTGCTTCCTGAGCACGGAGAAGAACGCGAGCATCTGCTCCAGCATGTACCAGCTTCCCAGGCTGCCCAGATAAATCAGCCTTACGTTGTCAACTCCGGATCTTTGCCTCTCCACGGGGAGGAAGCGATCGAGATCGGCGCAGGTGGGGATCACCGCCACGGGCGGAGAGTCCCCGCGCGCGGCCGGCAGCATATCGCGCTCCAGGATATCCGCCCCCCGGCGCGTCAGCGAGACTATCCCGTCGGCGCCGGCGAGCAGCCTGCGCTCGATTGCCTTGAAACTGCGGTAAAGAAGGCCGTCTTTTTTCCAGCCGCCGCCTTCCACCCGCTCATCGGGCCAGAATCCGCGCATGTCGAACAGAAATTTCGCGCCTGTCCTGCGGCAGGCCGCCAGCGCGATTATCCCGGCGATATAGCTGCGGGCGTGGACCAGGTCCACGCTCTCGCGTTTCGCCAGTGAGCGGGCCAGTGAAATCCCCCGCAGGATATCCCAGGCGGTGGCCGGCAGGGTTGGTCGGCGATGGTAGGGCAGGGGATGCCACCGGACACCGGCCGCGGCCAGTTCCGCTTTTGTTTTTTCGATTGCCCGGGGAGCGGCAAGTTCAGGTTTCTCGAAACTTATCGCCCGGATATTCACACCCCGGCGGGCGAGTTCACGGATATAGGGCAGGACCTGGCTTTGGCCCAGCGGGTCCAGCAGTCCGTCGTAACTAATATACATTACCCTGGTAGTCATCCGTCCTGCCCGTCGAAAAATTCCCTCAGCCACAACTCGAACATCAGCAGGATCCACAGGTGGTGGCCACGGTCGCGGCGCCCCTCCCAGTGCTGCTCCAGCAGCGCCTGGACTTTCTCCGGGTTGAAAAATCCGCGATTGGCGAAAGAATCGCCCAGCAGATGGTCGGCAACGAACTCGCGCAGCTCGCCGCGGAACCAGCTCCCGATCGGTACGGCGAACCCCCACTTGCGCCTGGACAGCACTTCCGGCGGCAGCCAGGGGCTGACCGCTTCCTTGAGGATCGCTTTCAGCTTGCGGCCCCGCAGTTTGTAGGCGGCCGGCAGGCGGGCGGCCAGTTCCATCAGTTCGTGGTCCAGCAGCGGGCTGCGGCCTTCGAGGCCGTTGGCCATCGTGGCGATATCCACCTTGACCAGCAAGTCGTTGGGCAGGTAGAACATGGTGTCGACAAACGCGGCCGCCTCGGAACCGTCAAGCTCCCGCGCCTGCTCGAACAGGGGGCGCAGCAGCTCAACCGAATTTGTGCTTCCCGCGGCATCCAGCGCCGTGGCGCTAAGCAGCTCCCGTTTACTGTCCTCGGAGAAAAACCCGATAAAGCGGGCGTAACGCTCTGTGCGCGGCAGGTTGGCGGCCTCGGCGAACCGTCGCAGGCCGGCGGCCAGACTCGTGCGTTCGTGCGCCCTGGGGCAGACCAGCCCCAGCACGCCGCTGCCCAGTTTTCTGACAGGAGAGGGCAGAGAGTGGAACAGGTCGGCCATGTGCATGGCGTAGTGCCTGCGGTAACCGGTGAACGACTCGTCTCCGCCATCGCCGTTGAGAGCCACGGTCACGTGACGGCGGGTCATTCGCGAGAGGTAGAATGTCGGGATCGCCGAGCTGTCCGCGTACGGCTCGCCGTAGTGTCTGACCAGCAGCGGCAGCACCTCCAGGGCTTTCGGCTGGACGATAAACTCCTCATGCTCGGTGTCGTAGGCCCGTGCCACCATCCGCGCGTACGGCAGCTCGTTGAACTTCTTCTCCTCGAAGCCGATGCTGAACGTTTTAACCCGTCCACCGCCGGCCCGGCTCATGGCCGCCACCACGGCGCTGGAGTCTATCCCCCCGCTGAGAAAGGCGCCCAGCGGCACCTCGCTCATCAGCCGCAGACTGGTGGCCTCCAGTAGTTTCTCGCGGATTGCCTCGCAGGCCTCCTCGCGGCTGATATTCAGCTTGGGACCGTAGGAGAGTTCCCAGTAGCGGCCTGTCTGGATCCGGCCGTCGCGCCAGCTGAGCCAGTGGGCGGGCGGCAGCTTGCATACGCCATCGAACGCGGTCAGCGGAGCCGGTACGCACATGAAAGTCAGGAAATGGGAAATCGCGCTCCAGTCGATCCGTCTTTCGATCCGCCGGTCGGTCAGCAGGGAGGCCAGCTCGCTGGAAAACGATATCCTGCCGCCGGCCCGATGATAAACCAGCGGCTTCTTGCCCGCCCGGTCGCGGGCCAGGTGCAGCTCGCCCCGGTTCTGGTCCCAGAGCGCGAAGGCGAACATCCCGCGCAACCTGCGGCAGGCCCCGTCGATCCCGTGGCTCTCGTAGAGGTGGATAACCGTCTCGGCGTCAGAGCGGGTGGCGAAGCGGTGGCCGGCGGCCTCGAGTTGTTCTGTAAGCTGGAGGTAGTTATAAATCTCGCCGTTGAACACGAGCTTGATCGAACCGTCTTCGCTGGCGAGCGGCTGCCGGCCGCCGGCAACATCGATAATGCTCAGACGACGGAACGCCAGGCCGGCCGAAGCTCCGCCGTCACCCGTACCTTCGGCGGCCGGGTTACGGTAAAAACCGTCATCGTCCGGTCCGCGATGGACAATCGCGGAGGCCATTGCACCCAGCAGTTGCTGCTCGATCGGCACTCCGCTGCTGTCGGCGATTCCGGCTATCCCGCACATGGTTTATTCCCCGGCTTCCCGCGTGGGCTGTTTGCGGACTACGCGACCCTTGCGGGAAAAGCTCCGTCCGCAAGCAGCGCAGACGGTCTCTTCGGCGCCTTCGGGATCGATTCCCAGTTCCAGGCGCACGCCGCAGGTGCACATCCAGCCTTGGAGTCTGGCCGGAACACCGAAAACCAACGCATGGTCGGGAACATCGCGGGTGACCAGCGAGGCCGCGCCCACGAACGCGTGGACGCCGATCGTGTTGCCGCAGACCACGGTGGCGTTGGCCCCGATAGTGGTGCCCTGTTTGACCAGGGTCTGCTTGTACTCGTCCTTGCGCGGCGTGTGGCTGCGGGGGTTGACCACGTTGGTGAACACCATCGACGGGCCGCAGAACACATAGTCCTCCAGAATTACGCCGTCGTAAAGCGATACGTTATTCTGGATTTTCACCCCATCGCCCACAATCGCGGTCGAATGAACCACCACGTTCTGGCCCAGGCTGCAGTCCCGGCCAAGCCGCGCTCCGCCCATGACATGGCTGAAGTGCCAGATCTTGGTTCCCTCGCCGATCACCGCCCCATCATCGATACAGGCGGTTTCGTGGGCGAAATATTTTTTTGAATCGTCGCTCATTGATTTTTTCCGGACACAGGGTTGAAAGCGTCGAGCTGAATCGCGGCCCGGTCCACCCGTTGGTCATGCGGGGTCATCAGCCAGGCGCGGCGCTGCTCCAGATCATCGACTATCCGCCCGGCGACCTTGCCGTCCCAGAACTCCAGGTTACCTCCGGTCTTGCCCCGGCCCTCGGCCGCATCGCTCGCCAGGCGGACAATCAACTCGCGGTTGTGGCCGGCCAGCGTGTTCGTGCCCTCCAGGATCGTTTCGGGCCGCTCGGTGTTCTCGCGCAGGGTGATACATGGTATTCCGAGGTAAGTGGTTTCCTCCTGGACCCCGCCTGAATCGCTGATCGCCAGCCGGGCGGATTTCATCAGGCAGAGGAAGTCCAGGTAACCCAGGGGTTCGATCAGGCTGATGCCCTCGGCGTTCTGCAACGCCGAATCCAGTCCGGATTCCGCCAGCATCTTGACCGTGCGGGGGTGGACCGGGAACACCAGCGGCAGGCTGCGGCTGACCTCGACCAGCGCAGCGACAATTTCCGCCAGAATCTCCCGGTTATCGACATTGGCGGGCCGGTGCAGCGTCACCAGCCCGTAGCCATCGGCGGGCAGGCCGAGTTCAGCCGCCACCTTGCGCTTGCCGGCCGGTTCCAGGAAACCGATCAGCGAGTCGATCATGATGTTGCCCACGAGGCTGATTTTCTCCTTCGCCACGCCCTCGTCAAGCAGGTTCCTGTCGGCCAGGCGGCTGGGCGTGTAGAGGATATCGGCGAGCGCATCGGTGACAACCCGGTTGATCTCCTCGGGCATGCGGCGGTCCCGGCTGCGAAGGCCGGCTTCCACATGGGCCACGGCGATACCAAGCTTGGCGGCCACCAGCGCGGCGGCGATCGTGGAGTTGACATCGCCGACCACCACCACCACGTGGGGAGCGATCCCGGAGGCCACTTTCTCGAACTCCAGCATGATCCTGGCGGTCTGTTCGGCCTGGCTGCCGGAACCGACACCCAGGTGGACGTCCGGCTCGGGGATACCCAGTTCGCTGAAAAACACGTCGTTCATCAGGTTGTCGTAATGTTGCCCGGTATGTACCAGCGCGAACTCGAACCGGTCCGGGTATTTTGCTATTTCCGCGGCCAGCGGCGCTATTTTCATGAAGTTGGGCCGGGCACCCACCACCGCCGCGATTTTAAGTTTGCCGCTCAACAAATATTCCTTTCAAACCTGTAAGTTGCCGGATAGTTGAATTGCGCGCTAAGTCCTTGTCGATAGCCGGAATATATATCATTCACTCACTGAATGAAAGAACGCTCCGCCTGTCTCAACGGAACGCGAATGTCCGCCACGGGCTGGCCAGAGAAGGTTTCCCCACCGGGACCACCCGGAAGCGCCAAGGGTTGTACTGCGGGAAGGCCCGCCAGAACATCCTGGTGAACGGACCGTAGCTCTGCGAATTGCCCTCGACAATAAACGAGCCGGTCAGGTGGTACCTGCCGGACCCGACCTCGTAGTCGATCCTGTAGGCGGCCTGCGGCGGACCGCTCCAGCGGACCGTGATCGTCCCGCTGTCATCCCCGTGGGCCAGGCTATCGCTTTCAGCCGGGAACAGCACCTCCACCGCTTCGGAGGGTGCAATCCGGCTGCCGGCGCCGGTTTGGGCAAGCTGCTTCTCCACCTGCCCCAGCGCCGCCAGGTTGGCGAATATGTCGGCGGCCAGCAGACCCTTGAGCCTGACCAGCTCCTGCGGGCGGTCGTTGGCCACATCGGTTTGCTCGGACGGGTCGCTGCGCAGGTCGTAGAGTTGGTAGGTTGGTTCCGCAGCCGGTTCGCGGCGCTGGATCAGCTTCCAGCGTTCAGTCCGCACACCCCGCAGCCAGGTCAGTTCCACGCTGTCCGGGCACTGGTAGCCGCAGGTGCTGGTCTCGAAAAACAGGTGATCGCGTACCGGGCCGTCCGCGCCCCTGAGCACATCGAGCAATGACTTTCCCTGCACCGGAGCGGCCGGTTCGAGCCCGAGACAGGCGAACAGGGTGGGTATCAGGTCCACCGTCTGCACCAGCCCGTCGTAACGCCTGCCGGCACTCCCGCCGCCGGGCAGGCAGATAATCAGCGGAATCCGCACCACTTCGTCGAACAGAGTGCCTTCGAGGCTGGTGGAAGCGTGGCCCACCCAGCCGTGGTCGAACAGTTCCTCGCCGTGGTCGGCGGTCAGGACCACGATCGAACTGTCGAACAGCTCCAGGCTGTCGAGCACCGCGATCACCTCGCCCAGTTCCTCGTCCTGGGCGGCCACCTCGGCATCGTACAGCGCGTTGATTATCCGGATCTGCTCGGCACTGAACTCAGTTTCCCCGAACGGCATCACCACGCTGCTGGTGATCCCGGTCACGGCCGAGGTGTCCACGCCGCCGGGCAGGAATGTCCTCAGCCATTTATCCGGCGGGTTGTAGGGCAGGTGCGGCCCGTGGTAGTGATACCAGGCCAGAAAAGTCGTGTCCGCGTACTCGGCCAGGAACTCGGGCAGGTGAAGGCGCCTGTTGGGGGTGAACCCGAGATTCAGGTAGTTGGGCATCGGGAACATGTAGTTCACCTGAGGCACCAGCCAGCCGGCCTCGCGCAGCTGCTCGGTCGGTGTGGTCAGCCCCGGCGGCACACTCTGGCCCCGCCGCTGAACTCCGTGAACTCCGGGATAGAGCCCGGTCAGCAGGCTGACCAGCGAGGCGTTGGTCCAGCTCGCCGTGCTGAACGCGTTGGTGAACGTTACTCCCCGGCTTGCCAGCTTGTCGATATTGGGCGTCACCGCGCGCGCGCAGCCGTAGCAGCCCAGGCGGTCGGGGCGGAAACTGTCCACCGTGAGCAGGATGATATTCGGCCGTTCGGCGGTGGCGGCGAGCAGCCCCGTAGCTGATACAATCAGCAGCGCGAGCAATAACGGCAAGTTGCGCAAAGGAGTGCGTTCCCTATTTTTTGGCTGAGTCGTATTTTATGATTAAATCTGCTATCCGGTTGCTGTCCGGGGCGGCGGGACTGGCCGCGAGGTATTTGCGCAATCGCTCCACTCCCCGAGCGCTCCGTCCCAAGCGAATATCCAGCAAACCGGCTTCCCTGAGAATGTCGGATCGGTAGTCGACCAGAACCAGCAAATGCTCGACAAGCGCCGCCGACTCCTGCCATCGCTCCTGTTTCTGCAGGTAGTATGCCAGCTTCCACAGCGCTGCCTGGTCGGCAGGATGCACTCGCAGCTTGGCTTGCATCACGTCCACCGCCTGGTCCCACTCCCCCTTTCGCTCGAAAATTTCGGCCAGATTGTCCCAGTAATGGGGCTGGACCGTCCGGGGGTTGGCAAGGATCAAAGCGGTCGAGAGAACTGCGGCCAGAGCCAGTGCCAGCAACGGTTCCAGCAGTTTTCTAAGCCGCCACTTCTCCGCCGCCCTGTCCAGGCCCGCCGCGGTGAATAGAATCAGCACCGGCCACAGCGGCACCCGGAGGCGGCTGGTAATAAAGAACAGCACCAGCGTGCCGCCGTAGAGCAGAAGATAACAGTACAGCGGAAAAAGTTGCCGCCAGCGCCCGCGGGTCAGCACAATCCCCGCTAGGCCGAACGCCAGATAAAAGCCCCAGGACAGCACGTTTCCCAGAGCGAGCAAGGGGTTGTCAGCCTGAAGCTGATAGAAATTGACATTGTTCGGCTGCTCGTAATCGGCGAGCAGAATTTTTGCCTTCTTAACCTGAAGCTTCACGAAATCCGTTGAAAGCACCGGCACCAGTTCTTTTGCCGGATAGCCGAACCCGCCGCTGGAGTCGTAGCTGTTGCCAATTTTCCAGTTCTCGTTGAAATTAGTCGAGATCAACGCCCATTTGCCGCCGATCAATCTGTTGTGCAGGGTCGCGGGGGAAATAACAATCACGCCGGCCAGACTCAGAGCAAGCGCGGCCAACGTACCGCGCCGACGGTTCCCGGACCCCAGCCAGACCCACGCCGCCGCCACCGGCCATAGCGCCAGCATGTTGGCCCGCGCCAGCGCACCGATTCCCAATATCGCCCCGGCCACAGCCGATGTCCGCAGCGGCTGCGACGGGTCGAAACGATAGAGCGCCAACAGGAACGTAACGTTGAGGAAAGTCACCAGCGTGGCGCGCAGCAGGAAAATTTCGTAGAACGGGAAAATCGGCGTAACCGCAACCAGCCCGGCCGCGATCAGGCCGGCCCGCCGGCTGAAAAGCCGGCAACCGAGCAGGTAGGTGAGCATGACGGTCGCCGAGCCGAGAACGGCCTGGCAGAGCTTGGCCGCGAGTACATTCGGGCCGGTAAGCGCGTATAACGCGCCCAGCAGATATGGATACAGCGGAGCCTGGTAGAATGCGCGCCCGTCGGACAGCGCACCCCCGGAGAGCCTGACCGCCCATTCGTGAAACACGCTCATGTCGTAGCCCGGCAGCAGCGGCTCGAACAGCGGGTGGCCGCGCATGGCCAGTACGAACCATACCCGCAGCGCCAGCGCCGGAACTGCGATCAGCAGGCCCGGGCGGTTGAGCGCCAGCCATTTGCGAATTTTACTGTTTGTCGCGGTGTGCAGACCGGCCTCCGTTCTTTTCCGCGCAGAGTGACGTTACTGCTGAAATATACGGCAAACGAAAGGTTAGCTCAATCCATCTCTTGCACCCCCACAGTGGCGGACTTAAGTTTAAACTCTGTTTATGAATAAAAGATCGGAGTCCCCGCTTGACGGAGCCACAATGAGACTTTTTACCTTCTTCGGTTCAAGCCTGGTTGTATGCATGGCGCTTGTTTTGCTTTTAACCGGTTGCGCGTTGCTCCAGAAAGGCGATCCGGCGGGCTATGAGGGCCGTGGGCTGAGCTACGAGGGAGTGGATTTCTCGGTCCTCGAGGGCCAGGTGATCGTGCTCGATCCAGGCCACGGCGGCAAATACACAGGAGCCGTGGGGCGGGGAGGGCTTACCGAGAAAGAGGTCAATCTCGCTGTTGCGCACACGTTGCGTAACCTGCTGGCCGGCTACGGGGCACGCGTGGTCATGACCCGCACCGGAGATATTGACCTCCTGCCCGAGAGCGGCGGCAGCCTTCGCGATGATCTCGCCGCACGGGTTACCGTCGCTGACAGTCTCGCCTCCGGGGCGATCTTCATCTCGATCCATCACAACAACCTCGGTACACCCGATACGAGACACAACCAGACAGAAATCTACTATAAGATGGGCGACCTGGGGCCCTCGCTGGACCTGGCCCGTTATATCCACCGCCAGATGATCCGCAGTGTCGGCCTGCCCCGCTCATATATCCTGCCCGGCAACTACTACGTCCTGCGCAACAACCGTCACCCGGCGGTCCTGGGTGAGGCCAGCTACCTAAGCCATCCGGGCGTGGAAAAGAAACTCTCCGGACAAAACGCCCGTCAGCTCGAGGCCTACGCCTATCTGCTGGGGATTGTCGATTACCTCTCCGGCGGCGTACCGATGGTGGACAGCCTGATGTTCGAGGGTTCCAGCCCGGTCCAGGACCCCTGGCCGCAGCTGGTGGCCCGGGTCTACGACCAGAGCACCGGTGTCGGCGTGGACCCGCAGCGCGTGGAAGTGGAAATCGATGGCCGGGATGTGCCTGCGGACTATGATCTCCGCAGCGGCGCCCTGCGCGCCCGGCCCTCGCAGCCGCTGGCCAATGGCCGTCACCGGGCGGTTGTACGCGCCCGCAACCTTCGCGGCAACGCCGCCCGTCAGGCGGAAATAGATTTTTACGTCACTGTCCCGCCGGGCTGGATCAGGCTGACATCCAGTCTCAGCCGCGCCCCGCTCGATGGTCTCACCCCGCTGCGGATAACCGCCGTGGTCGGGGACATGTGGGGCCGCCCGGTGGCCGAGGGCACGGAGGTGCTGTTCGTCTTCAACGACCCCAACGTTCCCACCCGCGCGGTCCCGGTCCGGGGCGGACAGGCGTCGGTGGTCGTTACCCCGGCGGCCAACCGCGATTTCACGGTCGAGGTATCCTGCGGCGACCTCAGCGAGAATATAACTGTCCCCCTCGGCGAACCGCGACAGGCGGTGCTGGTCTTGCAGGTGACCGACCCGGAAGATGCTCCGCTGGAGGGCGTAAACGTGCGCCTTGATGGTGCGGGTATGTATAAAACCTCGTCTGACGGGTACCTCAGCCTGGAGGGTTTCGACAGCGGGGAAATTGAAATGTCTCTCAGTCGCAGGGGCTATGTCCCCCGTACCGAGACGGTTGCCCTTACTCCCGGCCGGACCAGTCTGGTGCAGGTCTCGCTGGAGCGCGCGCTGGGTGGTGTGCTCCATGGCCGAAAAGTCGTGATCGACCCCGCCGGCGGACTCGCCGATCCGGGCGCTGTCGGACGCGACGGGACCCGCGAGGCCGATATCAACCTGGCGGTGGCGAATCTGCTGGCCGACTACGTTCGCCGTGCCGGAGCCGAGGCGGCCCTGACCCGCGGCGGCGAGGACTCGCCGGGAGCATGGGAACGGGCCTGGCGCACGGAAAACCACGACGGCGATATCCTGATCTCGATCAATCACGGCGGCAGGCCCGGCAAAAATACGGTCCCGCCGACTGTGGTCCACCACTATCCCGGCAGTGTGAACGGGCAACGGCTGGCCGGCGAGATAGCGTCGTCGCTCAAGGGATTCGCCGGGCGGCCATGGTCCGGCGCAGTCCAGGGTTACGAGCGGATAATCCAGCAGGTGTCGGCTCCCGCTGTCTGGGTCCGGGCCGCATCGGTGGAGGACCCCGTGGCGGAAAAGCTGCTGGCCGCCCCCGCGGGTCAGCGGGCCGAAGCCCTGTCGATATTCGAGGCCGTTGTCCGCTATTTCGGCGCCGGCCGCGCGCAGTCGGGCGTTATCGCCGGGCGGATCAGCGATGGACGCGGGGGAGTGATCGCCGGGGCGCTGGTTACAGTCGATGGCTGGCTGCCGGCCCAGACCGACGAGACCGGCAAGTTCGCGTTCACGACTCTGAGTACGGAAGTTCATACTATCGAGGTCAACTACCGGGGTGAAAGCTGGCAATCCGGTCCGGTCGAGCCGGGACGCAAGCTGGAGGTTGTGCTTCAGATCCAATAAACCAAAGGAAGGTGAACCATGAACAGGCTTCTGCTCGCTCTTTCAGTTGTACTTCTCACCGCATTCTCCAGCCTCATCGGCGCGTCATCAACCGAACTGTGGCAGTCCGGTATCCCGCTGATCCCATATCCCCGGCAGGTCGAAACCGGGGGCGCTGCTTTCGAGTTCGACGCAAGGGTCTATATCGCGACTGACAGCGATGCCGGCAGCCAGGTCCGGTTCGCCGCCGGGGAACTGGGACGCATCCTGCGCGAAGAGTTCGGCGCTGAGACGGCAACTTCAGGTTCCAGCCCGCTTGTTCGCCTCACAACCTCCGCTGCGCCAGCCGAATTAGGCGAGCAGGGTTACCGGTTAGAGACTTTTGCCGACAGCGTGGTGATCCGGGCCAATACGCCGCAGGGGTTGTTCTATGGAGTCCAGACTCTGGCGCAGGTAATTCAGCCCGCACGCGATGGCTGGGTGGTGAAGGGCGTGAAAATCACCGACTGGCCGGATATCAGGCTCAGGGCGGTGCACTACGACACCAAGCATTTTCAGGAGAAAACGGACTGCGTGCGGAATTTCATCCGCACCCTGGCCCGCTACAAAATCAACATGCTGATCTGGGAGTGGGAAGACAAGTTCGCCTACGAAAGCCACCCGGAAGTCGGCGCGCCCGGAGCGTTTAACAAGCAGGAGATGCAGGAGCTTACCCGCTACGCCCGCCAGTACCATATCCAGATCGTCCCGCTGGTGCAGGGCCTGGGCCATGTCAGCTTTATCCTGAAACATCCCGAAAACAGGCACCTTCGCGAGCTGCCCGCCAACAACTGGGGGTTCTGCCCGCTGCGCGAGGGCACCTACGAGATGGAGTTCGACCTGATCAAAGAGGCTATCGAGGCCACGCCCGGCTCCGGGTATTTCCATATCGGCTGCGATGAGACCTACGTGCTGGGTAAAGGAGTGGAGTGCGGCTGCAAGGCGAAAATGGAGGAGGTCGGCCGCTACGGGCTGAAGGCAATCTATATCAACCGGATCGCCGCCTATGTTAAAAAGCTGGGCCGAAAGCCCCTTTCCTGGGCCGGGGGGTATCAGCCCGAGGAGAAAGTGAAGCCGGTGAAAGGATTGATGACCCCGGGCGGTTACAATGAGGAACTGGACAAGGAAGCGCTCGCCAAAGGCTACCCGTTTTATATCTATGACCCGAACCCGGGGATCGAGCACCTGTTCCTGCCCTATTTCTACCGCGAGACAGAATACAACCAGTACGGCTCTCATCTGGAAAGGTCCTACGGGCGGCTCGCCCCGGCGGCGCTCTCCGGAAAATTCGAGGGGATGATCTCCACGTCCTGGAACTGCTCCGGCGTGCACAACCAGGGCTGGATGCTCCGTTACATCACCGCCGCCGAGTACTCGTGGAGCGGCGCAAACCCCGGGCTGGACGAGTTTACCGACAAGTTTTTTGTCAGCTACTACGGCGGGCAAAGCAGCGATGTGCGCGAGTTATATGAACTGCTCAACCGGGCCAGCTATTTCTACATGAGCTCGTTCGAGCGTAAAGTCTGGCACTGGGGAGAGGTCGGCAAGACCCACCTCCCGGACCTTCCCCGCGACGATGTCGAGTACGACCCGTACTGGAAAACCGAGTACGCTGAGCGCCTGAGCGCCTCGCGCGAGATCCTGCCGAAAATGGCGCGGGCGAAGGAAATCTGCCTGGCCAATCAGCAACTGGGAGCTAAAAACGCCTACGATTTCGAGTTGTTCGGCCTGCTCGCCGAGCTGTTCGAGCACACGGCCAATACCTACTTGGCGCTCTCCAGTCTGGAAAGCTCGATCACCCAGGC
>VRUH01000005.1:53749-142434 GCA_019456185.1 Candidatus Glassbacteria bacterium
CACCCAGGCCCACCGGGCGCATTTCGACAACCCGGCGGGGGCATACGCCGCGCTCGGCAGGGCGGCGGAGATTATCGAGGTCAATCTGGCCGAGCGCGAGAGGATATTTAAATCGATTGTCGCCACCTGGGAGAAATCGCAGCTGCCGCGCGGGATGTCCACGCCGGAGAAGAAATATGTCCACGGGCGGGACCAGCAGCGCAATTTCGCCAACCGCCGCCCGGATTTGTCGTTCATGATCTACGATGAGCAGCTGCTGGGCCTGGAGGACTACCTGGCCGACCTGAAAAAGTACATGGCCGGCTACAGGGAAAAGCACCTGTGAGAATTTTTACAGTGGCTGCCCTTTTGGTACTGCTGGCTGGTTGCGGAAAGCCCAAGCAGCAAAACCTGCCGTCGCCGCAGGTTGCGGAAGCCCGTCCCGAGCTGTTTCCGGAACGGATCTGGGCGGCCTGTGATTTCGAGCTGCTGCGCAACGATGTTGTCTGGAGTGCTCGCCACGAGGGGGAGAATGTCCCGCCTTATCCGGCCAACAATTTTGCCGCCGCCGCGCGGGAACTAGCGCCGGGAGTCAGTTCGCTGAGCGTGATTTTCACCCGCTACCCCCGCGCCGAAGCCGGGAGCAAAGTCTATTTCCGCTATTATCTCGGTGGAGAGGGCCAGCTGGAACTCCGCCTGTTCAACCAAGACCGCCAGGCCTGGCACCGGCTGACTCTGACCGGTCTGGCCAGGGGCGAGTGGGCCGAGGCGGCGGCGGATTTCGGCGAAGTGGGCGATGAGCGAGGCGGCGGGCCGCTCGAATCCGGTGAGCGGGTGAGCGAGGCGGCGTTCGTGCTCCACGGCGACGGTGAGTTGCTGATCGACGACATCATCTGCTTTGCGGGTGGAAGTAGAGCAGATGGAGCAAGAGAAAAATTCCCGCGGCGGGTGATCGCGCTCTGGGGGTTCGACCCGGTGGAATCCTACCACCCGTGGACCCATGCCGACTTCAGGGTCAACCACAAGCACGAATCGCTCTCGCGCGGCTGGGGCGCCGGCGAGGCGCTCGACCGCGAGCAACGGGGAGTCAAGCGGATCAGGCTGATTATCGACCCGCCGCAGCAGGTGGGCGAACATTCCCGGCTGCGTTACAACTGCTGGCTGGAGAATGTCCGCCGGGTCCAGCCGATGATATTCGACCTGACCGACATGGACAACCGTCACGTGGGCCTGGAGCACCAGCCACAGGGAGAATGGTTCACCGAAACGGTTGATTTTACGGCCGACGGGATCAGGAACGACGGCAACCAGACGCCGTTCGAGGCCGGCAGCCGGGTGGACGACATTTTTTACCTGGCCTGGCCCGCGGACGAAGCCGCGGAGTTCACCCTGCTGGTGGACGATGTGGTGCTCTATGACGCATACGAGTGAACTGACTCGATTGACAGCGCGGCAGTTACGTCATATTGTTTGGTATGGAGCGGGAAAGATAAACTCTCTCTGACACCTTCAATTCCCCTCTTGAGAGGGGTGCCCGCTGAAAGCGGGCGGGGTGTGTAATTTTTGATCTAAACATTTGGATTAAAAGCGAGTTTACACGAGCAGGGAACAAACGGCAAGGTGGCGGCTTAGCTCCGCCGGAGGAATGCAATGGACTACGTGGATATCAGCGGGAAAAAGGTGAGCCGGATAATCCTGGGCACCAACCCGTTCAGCGGTTTCAGTCATCAGGGCTTGGACAGGGATCGGGAAATGATAAGGTTTTACACGGCAAGAAAAGTGCTGGACACCATGCACGAGGCACAGCGGCTGGGAATCAACACGGTTATCGCCCGGACGGATAATTTCGTGATCCGGATGCTGATGGAGTTCGAGCAGGAGGGCGGCAGCCTGCAATGGTTCGCCCAGACCTGCCCGGAGGTGGGTCCGCAGGAGATGTGTATCGAGCGGGCGGCGGCGATGAACGCCCCGGCCTGCCATCTCCACGGCGGCGTGGCCGACCACCTGTACCTCAACGGCCGCCTCGACGAGTTCAAGCCGCTGGTGGCGATGATCAAGGAGCGCGGGATGCTGGCCGCGATCGCCGCCCATCAGCCCGAGGTGTTCGAGTGGGCCGCGGAAAACCTGGAGCTGGACTATTTCATGTGCTCCTACTACAACCCGATCCCGCGCGGCAGGGACCCCCGGCACGTATCGGGCCAGGAGGAGGTCTACGAGCAGGCGCACCGCGAGCGGGTGACCGGGCTGATCCAGACCCTGCCCGCGCCGGCGATCCACTACAAGGTGATGGCCGCCGGGCGCAACGACCCGGCCGAGGCGCTGGGCTACGTGGCCGGCAAGCTGCGGCCCGACGACCCGGTCTGTATCGGGGTCTATACGGCTGACAAGCAGAACATGATCGCCGAGAATATCGACCTGCTGGATGCCGCGATGAGCGCGGCGGTGGTGTGAGGGGGGGCACACTAAATTAGCTGGAAAAATGTAGGGGCGACGCATGCGTCGCCCCTACGTGGTTTAGTGGTATAAATTAACGCTTCAGCAATTCCCGCCACACCCGCAGGAGCCGCCGTCACTGCTTTTGCCAGCGGCGGCCAGCTTAAGGTCCGAGCGCAGCAGGTAAACCTGCTTGCTCAGGTTTTTTACCTTGGTGTACGCTAAAAGCCCGAACATGCCGAGAATCAGGCTCAGAATCGAAATGGCATCCATCGTTCCACCTCCCATTTATAGAAACCGGGGTTTTGTTTGCAAAAATCCCGGCGGTTGCAATTGGCGCGCGGCGGGCCGCAGGGGGCAGGCCACGCGTGAATAAAAAAGCTTACTGAACCACCGGCCCGAACCGGCTGATCTGTTCGGCAATCGCAGCGCTGTCACCAACCACCACGATAGTCATCTCGGTGTCGCGGATATAGTTCCTGGCCGCGGCCTGCACCTGCTCCGGGGTGATTTTCATCACGTTGGCCGTATAATTTTCCAGGTAGCTGACCGGCAGGCCGTGGAGATCGAGATAGGCCAGCATGCCGATAATCCCGCCGCGGTCGGAGTTCTGCAGCACGAACCGTCCGGCCGCGTAGTTCTGCACGCCCTGGAGTTCCTCGGCCGAGGGCGGCTCGCCCTGCAGGCGGTCGATCTCGTAGAAAATCTCTTTCAGCGCCTCGCCGGTGACCTCGGTGGTGACATCGGCTGTCTCGGCCCAGTAGGCGTCGCCGTAGCGCACGGAGATACTGCTGCGCGGGCTGTAGGTGTAGCCCTTGTCTTCGCGGATGTTGGCGGTGATCCTCGATGCGAACATGCCGCCCAGCAGGAAATTGGTCACGTTCAGCTCCAGCCAGTCCTCGTGTCTGGGGCCGATTGTGGGCAGGCCCATGTAGATTGTACTCTGCACCGCGCCGGGACGGTTGACCAGGTGCACCTCGCGTTTCGATTCCGGCGAGGGGATATTGGCCGTGGCCGCCGGGCCGCTCTCCCAGCCGGAGAACGATTCGCGGATAGATGCCTCCATCGACTTCTGATCGAACACTCCGGCCACGTAGAGCCGGGCGCGCGCCGCGCCGAAGTTTTCCCCGTAGAAGTTTTTTACATCCTGCAAAGTGAACGATTGCAGAATATTCTCCGAGGGGAACACGCGGCCGTAGGGATGGTTGCCGTAGAGCACCTCGCGGTATTTCTCCAGGGCCTGGCTCTGGGCGCGGCTGCGCTGGATACTGGCGCGACGGATCAGGTCGTTTTTCAGCCGCTCGATTTCGCTGGTGGGCAGCAGCGGGTTGCGGACCACATCGGCGATTATCCGCACCGCCTCGGAGCCGAACTCGGCGAGCACGTCGGCCATGACCGTAGTCTGGTCCGGCCCGACACCGATGTCCAGCTGGCCGCCCATGCCGGCTATTTTCTCGGCGATCTGCTCGGAACCGAGGGAGGTGGTGCCCTCCTCGAGCATCATCCCGGTCAGGTCGGCCAGCCATACCTGGTCCTCGTTCTCGTTGATATTGCCCACGGCCAGCACCAGTTCCACCGCCACTTTCGGCGTGCTGCCGAACGGCACCAGGGTCACCGCCAGGCCGTTCTCGAGCGTAAAGGTTCGCCTGGACGGCAGGACGAACTTTTTCGGTTCTCCGCCCGGCGGCGGAGTTTCTTTGGGCAGCGCATAGACAGCCATCGCGCACAGGGCCGTTACGGCAAGTATGATTATCTTGAACATTGACACTGTTCCCCTTCCGGATTATCGGTACTCGAGTTCCCGGCCCGGTAGAAGTTCCAGCACGGTGCGCTGTGACGGCGCCAGGTACTCGCGCGCTGTCTTTTGCAGGAGCTCCGGGGTAACCTCGCGGAAGCCCTCCTCGATCCGGTTGATCAGCCCCGGATCGTCATCGAACAGCGCGAAACAGGCCAGCAGGTCGGCCCTGCCCATCCCGCTGTAGTATTCCAGGTAGTCGTAGAACCCGGAGCGCAGTTTGATCAGCGCCCGGTCAAGCTCATCGGCGCCGACTATCGAGTCGCGCACTCTGTCCACCTCCGAGTCGACCAGTTTCATGATCGAGTCGACGCTCGTTTCCGAGTCATGGAACAGTGAGACTGTCCAGAGCATCGGGCCGTTGTAGTTGTACTTGTTGCCCAGTGCGAAATTGATCCCGCCGCTCACCGATCCGGTCAGCCCGCTACGCTTGACCAGAGCGTTGTGCAGGTAGCTGTCCTCGCCCTGGACCAGGATCTGGTCCAGGATGCCGAACGCGTACCACTCGGGCGTCATCCGCTCGGGGACCCGGTAGGCGAACGCCAGGGCCGGGCGGCTGGCCAGGGTGTCGGTCTTGCTGAACCGCTGCTCTTCGGTCTGGGGCGGCTTGCTGAGATCGGGCTTGTCGGGGAGGTCCACCGCGGAAATCGGGCCGAAATACTTTTTGGCCAGCTCCAGCGCCTCGGCCGGATCGAGATCTCCGGCGATCACCAGCGCGGCGTTGTTGGGCGAGTAGAACGTATCGAAAAAGCTCTGCACGTCGCCCAGGTCGGCCGCCTCGATGTCGTCGAGATCACCGTAGAAATTGTGGCTGTTGTACCAGTTTTTGAAGGCGTACTGGGGCATATCAAGCCAGGGGAATCCGCCGTAGGGTGTGTTGAGCACGTTGACCTTGACCTCGTTGATCACCACGCCCTGCTGGTTGGTCAGGTTGTCCTGGTCGATCGCCAGGCCGCTCATCCGGTCGGCCTCGGCCCAGAGGATAGTCTCCAGCTTGTGGCTGGGGACAATCTCGAAATAGTTGGTGAAATCGAAGCGGGTGGAGCCGTTGAGCGTACCGCCGTTGGTCTGGATCAGCCTCACGAACTCCATCTTGCCCAGGTTCTCCGACCCCTGGAACATCATGTGCTCGAACAGGTGGGCGAACCCGGTGCGCTCCCGCGGCTCGATCCGGAAACCGATATTGTAATAAACCGCGACCGTGACTGTAGGTACGGTGTGGTCCTCGCTGAGCACCACCTTGAGGCCGTTGGCCAGCTTATGGTATTCCACCGGTACGGTAAACCCGCCGGTTTTACCGCCGCCACCGCCCGAGCAGGCGGCCAGCATGGCGGCTGTGCCGAATGCAACGACCAGCAGGGGTTTGCCCGCCTGCAGGATCGAACCGATCATGGCAACTCCTTTGACTCTGCGAGGTACATACTCTCGCCGATACTTACTATGGTGCGTACTTGTTATCAATCGGCGCTGAATTAGAGACTGACTATCAATTGTAATGGGTGAGGCCGGGGAAAACAAGGGCGGCGGGGAAGTTGATACCATACATAGACCATGAATGTAGTAAATACTGGATACAGGAAGTTCTGTATCAGGCAGCCAGCAGCTTCACGCTGACCACCGCCTGGGCCAGCGAGGCGAACAGGGTGGCCAGCAGGATAAACAGGCTCATCGGGGTCTGGAACTGGCTGTGCCCGCGGGCAATAAAAAACAGATGGGCCACGAAGGCAAAAATCCCCGAGGTGGCCAGCATTAAGCTGATAACCAGCCCCGCTGTCAGCCCCTCGCGGACCAGCACCAGGCCGTAAAGCACCACGAACACGAGCGGGAAATGCAGGAACACAAAGAAACCCGCTCCGCCGGGGAGGTTGAACAGCTCCCACTCCCGCCGGCAGCATTTTTTCAGCCCCTCTCATCCAGCCAGAAATCGGGCTCCAGCCACCTCAGCAGGGCCTCCAGGTAGTAGAAATCGCCCCAGATATTGGCCTGGTTCACGCCGCGGCCGATCTCGAAAAAGTAGGTGCCGCCGGTGAGCACGCCATCGGGCCTGCCGGGCAGGCCGCGGGTCAGATAGTTGACAGTCAGCGAGGCCAGGATTTCCCCGGCTGCGTCGCGGTAGCGTTCGGCTTCGGCGGGGTCGTCCAGCAGCGAGGCCAGCTCGAGCATCCCGCTGGCGGCCATCGAGCCGGCGCTGGTGTCGCGCGGGTGGTTCTCTCCGGGCGGGAGGTCGAAATCCCAGTAGGGGACCTGGTCGTCGGGCAGGCGCTCGATAAACCAGTCGGCCATTTTTCTGGCGGTAGCCAGCAACTCCGGGTCGCCGGAATTGCCGGCCGCGCGGGTGAATCCATAGATCCCCCAGCTCTGGCCACGGCTCCAGGTGGTCTCATCGCCCACGCCCTGCTTGTGGAACCCGCGGAGCATTTGTCCGGTTTCCGGGTCGAATTCCACCACCTGGTAGCTGGAGAAATCATCGCGCACGTGGGCCTCGCGCGTGCGGTGGGCGTGGCTGACAGCGGCTTCGCCAAACGAGGGGTCGCCGGTCTGCCTGCCCGCCCAGAAGACGTGGTCCAGGTTGATCAGGCAGTCGATAATCACGAATCCCATCTGATCTTCATCGCCCAGGCGGCCCCAGTTCTGGAAATAACCGCCGGCGGGGATATAGCGCTTCATCATCGTGCGCGCGGCGGTCAGGCCCACCTCGCGCAGGGCCTCCTCGCTGGTCAGACGGTAGCCCAGGTCGAACGCGGGCCAGAGCAGGATGCAGATGTCGCTGTTGTCGGCATTGTCCTTGTGGTGCTCCAGCAGCCAGGTGTATTTTTCGGCCTTTTCCCGCCAATAATCATCACCGGTGTGCTTGTACATCATCCAGAGCATGCCGGCAAAATAACCCCCGGTCCAGCCGTCGTGGCCCAGTTCCCAGACTCCGTCCTCGGTGGAGATCGGGAATTTTTCTCCAGTTATCTCGAGGGTTTTACGAAGGCTTGAGTCAACCCAGGCCAGGCCCTGCTCGGCGAGCGCGGGGGTCAGCTCCGGGATCGAAACCTGCGGAGCGGCGGTCTGCTGCGGCTGCTGCCCGCAGGCGAGCAGGACAGCGGCCAGGGTGATAACGATGTGTACGGTAAGACTTTTCATCTGATCTGCTCCGGGCTGATAGTTACTTTTCGGGCACCGCCACGTACATCTGGTAGTTGCTGCGGCTGTGCAGGGGCATCTTCTTCATCGGCACGATCTCCGCGGGCGGGGCCACGTTGTCGTCCTGGGTGTAGATCCACAGTTTGTCGCGGTCCCAGAGCACAACCTCGTCGCGGCTGTCGCCGGTGATATCGATCACATCGCAGCAGAGTTCCGGGTGTCCCTGCTCGGTGAATTTCACCACCTGGCGGCCCCGGCCGTCGATCATCCCTCCCTTTGCCGCGTTGCCCGAGACCAGCAGCAGCGCGGTCCCGTCGCCCGCCCAGTCAACCGCGCAGAGGGTTGAGCCGACGTAGTGGGGCTGGTACTCGCCCAGCTTGCGGCCGTCGGCGGCGTGGACCGTGATAATGTTGTGCTCGCCCCAGTAGGTCGCCTGGGCGAACTCGCAGCCGTCGATATCGGGTATAAAATCACCGACCGCGGCGCGCTGGGCGTGGCCCAGGACTTCCTTGTAACGCACCTTCCCTTTCAGGTCGCTGACTATCACGCCCTCCTCGCCGGCGCAGAAATAGGCGTGCAGGCCCGGGTAGCACTCGCCGCCCACCGCGCCGATAAAGCCGGCGTCGGAGTGGTCCTGGAAGCCGAGATCGAATATCACCGAGCCGTCGTGGTCGAACAGCGTGTAGCCCAGCAGCACCTCGTCGCGGCCGTCGCCGTCGAGATCCGCCACGTAGGGGTAGTGCCCGGCGTTGAGGCAGGCTGTCCAGAGCTGCTCGAAATTGCGGTCGTAGGCCCAGATATTGTTGTAGTCGTCCTTGATCAGGAAATCGCCCACTGTTCCGGAGCCGGTCAGGTCGGCGAAATGCAGCACGCCCGCCGGGATCCGCTCCCACTCGTCCTCGGGGTAGAAACTGTCGGGGTGTTTGGGGCCGTGAAGAGGCGTTGGGACACTTTTGATCAGCTTGCCGGTCTGCCCGTCGAGCACCTCGATCTTGAAATCGTGGCTGAACACGACCTCGCACCTGCTGTCGCCGTCGAGATCGACCACCTGGAACGGCAGGTCGGTGGCGAACAGCTCGGGAATCGTGTCGTTCTCGCCCCACTGCCAGAGAATTTCGCCGCTCAGGTCGAACGCTGTCAGCCCGGCGATATAGCGCCGCAGCAGTCCCTCGGAGCCGAAATGACGCTGGGCGATCACGAATTCGAGCTGCCCGTCGCCGTCCAGGTCGCCCCAGCGCATTTGACGGCCGTTGACCGCCAGCTTCCGGAGGTCGATTTTTTTCCAGAGCTTCGGCCGGGGGTATTTCGCCGCTGCCCGCTCCTGCTCGTCGCGCCAGGCGGCCTTGCGGCGCTTGAACTCCTGGTAGGCCTCGTTACTCATGATCACGCGCACGCGGCGGTAGTCCGCCGGGCTGTTGGCGATCAGCCCGACCTTGCCGGCGGGGTGGTGATAGTCGCGGCGGGTGATATCCACCTGCTCGCCGTTGACAAAGAAGCTGTGGTTGACCCCCTCCACCTGGACCCGGAAAGTGACCGGCCGGCCCGGCTCGTAGGGTATCTCGCGCACCTTCGATTTAACCCAGGCGTCGTGCTGACGGCGGATCCAGAACCACTTGTCGCCCTCGCCCAGGGCCAGCATGAAATAGTTGCGGCTGTTCTCTACGCGGTAGACTATCCCGACAGGGTTTTCCCAGGACAGGGGGACAAACTCGACCTCGAAAGCGTAGTCGGTCCAGAGCCGGTCGCCGGTGAGCACGACCGCGTTCTTGTCTTCCTCGAGGATCTCCTGTTTCTGCCAGAGCACTTTCTGCCCCGCTGATTCGCGGATATGCCAGGCCAGGCCCTCATCGAACGGCCAGAACCCCCAGTAGACAGCCTCGGCCCAGGGACCCCACTCCGGTTTCTTGGGGGTCCAGTGGTACTCCTGGACCGCGGTATATGGCTCGCTCAGCGCGCCGACCGGGTAGGTGGAGAAATCATCCTCGAACACCACCACCGAGTCCGGCCCGACAGGGGCCCAGGGTTCGGCGGCGGGGGAGGTGCGGGTAAGAAGCAAAAGAGACAGCGCCAACACAGGCAGGCAGTGGCGGAACATGACTGGCTCCCGGAACCGGTGTGTGCGATTTGTGTGCGGGGAATGAATTAGAATCTGCACTAGGAGGGAAAGAAAGGCAATAGGGAGGGGCAAGGAATTACTCCAGCAGTTCGAGCCGGACTTGTACATAGTCACCATGTATGGAAGTCAGCCGCCCCACCACCCACTGATCGATTGATTGTATCCCCTCGCCACGGACCAGGATAACGGTTGATCTTACACTGTTTATAATAACGCCAAAACTAGGGACAAAAGTGTCAATATTGTAGTTTAAGTTTTCACCGGTTGCTTCGAATGATAAATCTTCGAACACCAATTCGTCCTGGTATTTAAAAAGCTCACCGAGGTCGAGGGCGAACAACCTGAGGTCCAAAAAGCTGCTCTCCCCCTGAGGGGTGAACATCATCGGGATACGGGTTCCCTCATTGAGCCGCTCCAGCGAGGGGGCGCCGGTAACGTACCAGATCGAATCCTGAGTTTGCAGGATATCGAATGTCCTTGAAAATGTGGTATCCCTGAAACCATAAAGATTACTTTTTGTCATGTCAAAGGTAACCTCTACGGAAGCAGAGGTAACAGAATTATGCGCAATAACTTGATTCACTTTTAACTCGCAGTTTCCCGAAACATATATTCCAATATCTGTGGGGATATATCTTGCAAATTTATAATAGTAACCGTATCTCCTGCTGTATCCTTCCTCCAGCGGCAGGAAATCGGCGATGTGGAGTGGTATTACTTTGGGTTCATCAGGTTGATCTGGTACCACGGGCGCCGCCGGGTCCGAGCCGCAGGAGAAAAAAAAAGAAAGAAGAAAAGCAACAGCGAGAGTAAAAAAACAGCCTTTAGAACCCATTTTTCTATCCAGTAAGCAGGGGAAAATAAAAATTGTATGGAGTTGAAATAACTTAGCGGCACTGGGTAAGCACCATTGCGTACCCAGTGCCGCTTGAACATCACGCAAAAAGCATGCTAATCTTTAATCTTGGCCGGTGACAGATCAATCTTTCCATAATAATCAACCATATTATTGAAGACTGAGTCCAGGTCTTTCAGGGATGACAGGTACCAGCTCCCGTCCATTTTATGGAATTCCAGCTTGACAGACCTGAATTTAGCCCTGTCCGCTCTTTGGATATCTGACAAGGCGTTAACTTCCTCAGCAGGCAGTTTTTCCAAAACAGCGGGATCACCGGGCAGCTTGTAGAAACCAAACGAGGTTTGCAGTTCGGCTTCAGTGCCGTTCCGCTTGAATTTCAAAGTCTTCCGAGAGTTCTCGAAGTCAAAAGTGTTAGACATGCCGGGCAAAGATTTGTCCGCGGAGGATCTGCGATCAAGAGTTTGAAATATTCCAGCCAGGGTGGTCTTGAATTGATCCAGTTCTTCCCAGGAAGCAGGAGATGCGTCATCTGGATCGGGATGAAAATGCTTGTAAACCAGGTATGGGCGCTGATATTTAACGCCCATCACCATCCGTAGAACTATCTTTTGAATTTGCTCAACATCCGTGTTGGAAGGGACAGTCCCCTGTATCTTCAACAGGTTATCCTGTCCTAACACCAGTGCAGGCAGTACGGTCAGAAAAACAACCGTTGAGAAAAAGATTTTGATCCTGTTCATGACAATCTCCAGTATATTGAGATTAATTAGCGGATAAAACGCACTTCAGCGGAACCACTGTTACTTCAACAGCACCATTTTTCTGGTGGTCACGAACTCTCCCGCGGTCAGACGGTAGAAGTAAACGCCCGAGGGTACTCTACGGCCGGAGGGATCATTGCCGTCCCAGTTTACCGTGTATCTGCCGGGAATTTGCCGGGCGCCGTTCACAAGTTTAGCCACAAGCTGGCCGCGGGTGTTGAAGATATCCAGATTGACAGTTACCGGCTCTGCGTTCTCAGCAATATCGTAACTGATCGTAGTGGAGGGATTGAACGGATTCGGAAAATTCTGGGCCAGGGAAAAGCTCCTGGGCAGAACCGGTGCGGTGACTGCAACCGGTGCATCTTCCTCGACACCAGCCAGGACTGTTACAGACTCACCGTCCCAAAGGAAGTAAAATGAATTTGTACTTGCGCTGTCGGTTCCCGCGGCGTTGGATGCAATAACTCTAAGATGATACCAATAACTATCTGGATCGGAAGATGTTACACTACATGAAATAGTGCCGTAAGTTACTGCGCCATTTGAGGTATATACCTGTCTGACTCTAGTGTTATAAATAGATTCATTATGGCGCATTAACCATGCTGTAACGTTAGCTGCTTCAGGACAGCTAAATGTCAGGCTCGGTTCCGCGTATGTCGTGTTGGTGTCAACTGCCTCGGTCCCAATAATGATCTGGGCACTTGCGGCATACTGATCCAGCACGGTGACAGAATCCATCACCATGTTGGTATCTCCGGCGCTGTTATAAAGCTTTAACTGCAAGTCCGGGTCGCGATTGAAAGCTTCGTCCGTGACGTAATCTCCATCGATAACGAATGCCGCCACAATCCCGTCTGTCACGATTTTAAACTCATGATAAGACCCGGCGGTGATTGTCCCGAATGCGCCATGCTTGGTTGTAACAGGGGCTGAGCCGCTCTTTACGACGGTATAAGCTGTATCTTTTTTGATATACAACTTGACCCATTGGTCCCCGGTCAAATGGAGGCCCAATTCCTGAGTTGGGTTGGGGCTACCGCTCAATCTTTTAAAAACCGCTCTGACAGCGGCTTTGTTGAAATCGACCTTGCTCTCGAGCGAGGCGCCGGGGGACAAAGTGGCCGTACTGTCGCCGTTTCCCGTAACCGTGCCGCTCTTGGTCCATTGGACCGTATCTATGTACGTTTCGTGGAACTTGTCCACCACGTGCAGATAGTCCTTAGCCTTCCATTCGGAAAAAGCTTTAAATGTGGTTGATGCATCATAAGTTAAAACCACCAAACTATCGCCATCATAATCCCAATATGCGCTACGTCCATCGAAATGGTCTCCAGCCCAAAAAGTCAGGAAATCGGCATTGGTGAAAATTGAATATGCATCAGCCAGGTCCTCGTATTGATCAGAGGGGCCAGGATTTTCATGCTGGGTGCACCTGACACCTAGCAGCCTTCCGCTGTTAAGTGCGTTGGCCTGCTGGAGCTTATAAACTGCATAAGTGTTTTGCACTTGAAAGAAGAAGGCATCAACGTTGTCCAGCGAGTCAACGAATTCGGATTCAAAATCCAATTCAAAATCGGTAACACCATTCCATGCCACTTCGACTGCGGTCAGCAGCGAATCCGAAATTTCTTGCTCAACTTCATCCGCCAACTGGTTCAAGACAGAGAAGAACAGCCTGTAAGCTGCAGTGGAATCTCCACTTGTATAATCACGAAAATCAGAATGAAATATATAATCACTAGTGGCTTCTTTCCATTGAGTTTTCGCCTCCTCGCAAATCTGATGAATGATCATATCACAAGCATACCAGGCCCTGAAAACTGAATCCGTTGCGGCAATGGCGTTGGCAGTTACCTCGACAGCCTTGTTGCGTTTCACAGTGGCGTCACCTGTGTAGGTTATCAGGCTGTCGACCAGATAGCAGTAAATAACATTGGCATTCCAGGGCACGAAAAACTTATCATACATCGGCTCAAATCGGCTGGTTATGGGGGGTAAATCCTGGGTATGGGTATCGAGATAGTTTACAAAGCTATCAATAGCAGCCTGGGCATAGGTGTCAAAGGCGGTTGCATTGCCCGCATCTTGCAGTTCTTCTTTAACTTTATCGAGCCCGGTTGTAATAAACCAGCTTGTTACTGTAGCACCCCCGGAAAAACCGTAATAGTTCATTTTCTCATAAACGCTGGGGTCTCGCTCATTATTACCAATCCCGATGGTAGGGCTGCGAAAAGGGAAAAAATTTGATTTCATATTAGCATGCAGTAAGACTGTGGCAATAACCGAACATAATGCCACACCGATAAGCAATGCTTCTTTACGTACTTTCATTTTTCCTCCAGGGAGTTACAAGGGTTAAAAAAATGGAATTATTCAGGATGCTTCATGCCAACCTCCTTTCGTTGCATTAAAAAAGGTTGACAATCCCTGGGGTTACCACCCATAATAAAAAGACAATTCCCCAGTGGATTGTCGCTTTGGCTCATGCCGTGGCTGGTCTTGGCGGACAACGCGGCGTGAGCTTTTTGTATATATCCTGATAAAACTTATATTTTGCTTGATTGCACTGGCAAGCAATAGTTTTTATCAGTGGGCAATAGGTTGTCTATTTTGATTATAATCGATAATAGGGGTGATTGTCAAGCCTACGATCAAAAAGATGAGATATATTCGCGTTTTATTGAGAGAATAACTGTATTATATCCATAGAATAATATCTGCAAGGCGTTTATGGCTTTGCGCTCCATCCGCTGTTCGCAAATTTACTATAGCAATCAATCTTAGTTGTTCCGTTTTTCAAAAGTGCAAATCGCTTGGGTCGCCTTCTCGCTCCTGCACCCGCACCATCACTTTCAGCACGTCCGGCGGCTCGGTGTTGACCAGCTCGAACGCTTCGGCTGTATCGGCCAGTTCATACTCGGCCGAGAGCATCGCCCCGGTGTCGTAGCGCCCGGCGGCCATCGCGGCGATCACCCGCGGGAACTCGCCCTTGCTCACGCGGCTGGTGCGGATAACCGCCTCTTTCCAGACCAGGGTTTTCCAGTGCGCGCCGTAGGAGTGCGGCCCCTGGCCCAGCAGGGTGATCCGGCCGCCGTTGCGGATCATCTCCACCGCCTGGGCCACCGGCGCTTTGCCGCCGACCACCTCAAGCTCCGCCTCGCCCACCGCCTCGATCACCAGGTCGGCCCCATCGCCGCCGGTCCATTCCCGCACCGCTTCGACCGCATCCTCTTTTACGGAGTTGATCGTTAGATCCGCCCCCACTTTGTCCGCCAGGTCCAGCTTGTAGCCGCTGAGGTCGATAACGCAAACCTTATCGGCGGCGGTCAGCAGGATATTCTGCAGCACGGCCAGGCCTGCCCGCCCCGCGCCGATCACCACCACCCGGTCGCCGGGCTCCACGGCGGAGACCGTGGTGCTGTGCATGCCGATACTGTAGAGTTCCACCAGCGCGCCGTCGCAATAGTTGATCTCATCCGGCAGCCGGAAACACTGGCCCTCGTCGGCCACAGCCAGCCCGGCCAGGCCGCCGTCGAGATCGATTCCCCGCAGCCGCAGGCTGCGGCAGGCGTTGTACTGGCCCTTGTGGCAGGCCGGGCAGTTGTGGCAGGAGATAATCGGGTCGATACAGACCCGGTCGCCCACGGCCAGGCTCTCGACATCCGGACCGATCTTTGCCACCCGGCCGGCGAACTCGTGGCCCTGGGTGCGCGGGAAAGTAACCCGGCCCTCGAACTCGCCGCGGTAGGCGTGGATATCGCTGCCGCAGATTCCCACGTAGGCCGGCGCGATAAGCACCTGTCCCGGTCCCGGCGAGGGATCGGCCACCTCGCGGTACTCTATTTTCAACGCCGCTGTCGTCTGGGCTGCTTTCATCCCGGTCCGGTTCCCTGCATCGAATGTGATTTCCGGTTCAATTCGCCTGTTCCAAAATATCCAGCCGCGGGCGGGTGCGCAAGCCGGCCGGGTGTGTCCATCGGCAGGCAGCTCCCGTTTTGCCTTGCAATTTGAAAAAGTAGAGTGTAGAATTGGTCGAACTTTACACCGATTCATTATCTCGCCGGCGGCCGGCCGCCGGACAACCTCAGCGTATTCAGGACCAGGCGGATGGACAAGGCAAAAGCACAGAAGGTACTGGAAGACCTGCAGATAGTCACCCGGATTATCTATACGGGCCAGGTGCCGGATTTCAAACCCAGCGCCACGCTGATTGTCCGGAAAGTCAAACCATCGGACGACCGCCCGTTTATCCGCAAGGACGCCTCGGGCCATGCCCTGTACTACATTGTCGAGGGCCAGGCGGGGGTGGATATCGGCCAGCCCGAGCGGATAATCATCGAGGAGAAAAACACGGTCGGCGAAGTGAGCATGGTCAGCACCGTGCTCAATGCGCTGGACGAGACCGTGAATATCGAAAGCCGCAGCGCCGATGTCTACGCCGAGGAGGACCTCAAGTTGATCGTGTTCAACTACTCGGCTCTGGTTGAAATCCTCAAGGACCCCGACCCGGAACTGCGCGGCGTGCGGGTACAGGTGATGATCAGCCTGAACCGGATTATGTACCGGAAGCTGATGGGGGTTAACGACAATTTCGTGCAGATCCTGACAGGCTACGGTCTGGAGCAGGAAGCCGAGGAAACCGAATACCCCGTGCGGCTGCTTGATTCGTTGAACGCGTTCCTGAAAAAGATGCGCTCGATCCCCAAGCTGAATGTCGTGCCCCACGAATTGCGGGGGACTCTGGTCCGGGAGGGCGAGCCGAACTCGGAAATCATCTTCATGCAGGAAGGCAGGGTCAAAATCAGCAAGGAGGTCGAGGATGCGCTTACCGAGGAGAAAGTACGAATCGAACTGAGCATTATCGCCGGACCGGCCATCCTGGGCGAGTCCTCGTTGCTGAACCTCGGCTCGGTAAGCGTGACCCAGGTGGACGTTATCGACAAGGTGTTCGGTTACAGGATGGCCGTGCAGAGCCTGGTGCGCCACCTTCAGCGCTACCCGGACCTGTTCACCCAGTTTTTCCTGCTGTTGCTGGAGTTGAATTATTACCGTACCGTAAGCATGATGAAGAAAACATCGGCCCTGGGCTGAGACCGCCCCGTTCCCCGCTGGTTCCCCGCCGGCAGGTCCGATCCCGTGCCTGCTTGCCGCCACACGCTAATCCGCCGGTGATCCGATGAATCTGCCGCGATTGATCCGGTTTTACTCCGTATCGCTGACTTTGCTGGCCGCCGTCTGCGCCAGCCCGCCGGATTTCAACATTATCATAGTCACGCTCGATACGACCCGCGCCGACCGCCTGGGCTGCTATGGCTACGAGCGGGCACATACGCCGTCGCTGGACAGTCTCGCCGTCGACGGAGTCCTGTTCGAGAACGCGTTCACCACCTCGCCGATCACCCTGCCCGCCCACGCCAGCCTGTTCACCGGCCTGTACCCGCCGGTCCACGGGGTCCGCGACAACGGAATCTACCGCCTGGAGGATGAGGCTGTCACCCTGGCCGAGGTGCTGGGCGAGGCCGGGATGAATACGGGCGCGGCGATCGGGGCCTACGTGCTGAGCTCGCGGTTCGGACTGGCCCAGGGTTTTGACCATTACGATGAGCGCCTGAAAGGCCAACCCGGCGCGAAGGCGGCGTTCTACGTGGAGCGCTCGGCCGGTGAGGTTACCGATGCGGCTCTCGAATGGCTTAACGGTCTCGGACACCGGCGGCCGTTCTTTCTCTGGGTCCACTATTTCGATCCGCACTCGCCCTGCCGCCCGCCCGCACCGTACGACTCGCTCTGCCCGGGCCGTCCCTACGACGGCGAGGTCGCCTACATGGACAGCCAGCTCGGCCGTCTGCTGGACTGCCTGCGCGAAAGCGGCGAATACGAGCGAACCTTGATCGTGGCGGTGGGAGACCACGGCGAGGCCCTGGGCCAGCACGGCGAGCCGACCCACGGAATATTCATCTACGATCCCACTGTCCGGATTCCCCTGCTGGTCAAGTATCCCGGCGGTGAACTGGCCGGCAAGAGGGTCTCGGGGAACGTCAGTCTGGTCGACTTGTTTCCCACGGTACTGGAAGCCGCGGGACTCGAATGGCCCGGCTCGATCCAGGGCCGCAGCCTGTTGCATGATAACAGTCCGGGTGAGCGGGCGGTTTACCTGGAAACCCTGATGCCCGAGCAGACATTCGGCTGGCACAGGCTGGAGGGGCTGGTCCAGGGCAATATGAAGTACGTCGATGCACCGGTCCCCGAGCTGTACGACCTCACCGCCGACCCCGGCGAGACACAGAATCTGGTTGAAAGCGAACCAGACCGGGCGCAGCGGATGTCTTCGCGCCTGGCGGCGTTAAAGTGGGAGCTGGAGCGCGAGAGCCGTCAGCTCGCCGGCCGGATGGAACTGGACAGCGAGTCAGCCGAACGCCTGCGGGCGCTGGGTTATATCTCCGGCGGCGCGGCGGCGCACTCCCCCGATTCGCTGCCGGACCCCAAGCTGATGATCGGTTCACTGGGCCGGTTCATGGAGGGGGTGATGGCCGAGGCCGAGGGTGAGTACGCCGCGGCCCTGGCCGCGTTCGATTCCGTGCTGGCCGACGATCCCGAGAACCTGTACGCCATCCGCTACAAGGGTTTCGTGCTGATGGAGCAGGACAGCATGCGGCTGGCGATCGAGCAGTTCACCCGCGCGGTTGAACTCCAGCCGGAAAGTCCGGCCAATTTCATGCTGGCGCTGGCCTGGAGCAGACTGGGATCGGTCGGGGAAACTCGCTCATGGCTGGAGCGGACTGTCAAGATGCAGCCGGGCCACGCACGGGCCCACGCCATGCTGGCCGATATACTGCTTGACTGCGGCGAAACCGCCGTGGCGGTGGAACACATGGAGACCGCCCGCAGGCTCGCTCCCCAGGACAAGAGGGTGCTCAACGACCTGGGCAGTCTGCTGCTGGAGCGCGGCGAGCCGGAAGCTGCGGCGGAAAGTTTCGAGGAGGCGCTGGCGGTCGACCCGGACTACCCGCTGGCCCTCTACAATCTGGGGATCGCCCGCTATCGGCTGGGCGAGCTGGAGGAGGCCGAGGAAGTTCTGGCCCGGGTGGCAGCTGATTTCACCGGGGACAAGAAAGTGCAGAACAACCTGGGAGTGGTGCGCGCGGCGCGGCAGGACCGGGAGGGCGCCGAACGGGCGTACCGCGCCGCGCTGGATGCGGACAGCTCGTTCGCCCCGGCATGGAACAACCTGGGCAATGTCATGGCCGCCACCGGGCGCACGAACGAAGCCGCGGCCGCATACAGCAGCGCGCTGGAGATCGAGCCGGACTACGCTGAGGCCTGTTTCAACTACGGTATCCTGCTGGCCGAGCGGCTGGAGTTGCCGGATTCGGCTTTGATGCTGATCGAGCGGGGAATAGCGCTGGCGCCGGATTCGCCCAGGGCACTGAAAATGGGGGATTTCGCCCGGGAGCTGCGCGCGCGCTGAGCTGCGCTGCATTGACATGCCCCGCCCCTTTGCCCATATTTGTAACACGACTTTCCGCTCCACTTTACCGAAAATATGACAACGGATCAGAGGAGATAGATGGATAAGCACCCCCACCCCCATTCGGCCGGCCACCCGGGCGGCGGACATCCCCACGGCGGCATGCCGACCAGCGGCGACGCCGGTCCGGGACCGCTGGGCAACCAGTTGCGGCTGGTGTTCTGGGAAACCACTGCCGGCTGCAACCTGACCTGCCAGCACTGCCGCCGGCTCGACCTGGCCCAGGACGGCCTGGCACCCGGCGACATGAATACGGAAACCGCCCTGCGGTTTATCGACAGCATCGTCAAGTTCGCCACGCCGATTCTCGTGCTCTCGGGCGGAGAACCGATGATCCGCCCGGATATTTTCGAGATCGCCCGCTATGCAGCCGATAAGGGGCTGCCCGTGGCGCTGGCCACCAACGGGACCATGATTGACGGCGAAGTGGCGGACAAGGTGGTGGCCGCCGGCGTACGGAGGGTCGCGATCAGTTTCGACGGGTCGGGCGCGGCTGTCCACGACGAGTTCCGCGGGCTGCAAGGCTCCTTCGACAAGGCGGTCGCCGGTTTCCGCGCCCTTCGCGAGCGCGGGACGAGCATGCAGGTCAACTGCACTGTGGCGCGCCACAACGACCATCAGCTCGAGGAAATTGTCACGCTGGCCAAGGACCTGGGCGCCGACGCCCTGCATTTTTTCATGCTCGTGCCCGTAGGCTGCGGCGTTGAGTTGAGCAAGAAACAGCAGCTCAGTCCCGAGCGCTACGAGGAAGTGCTGAACTGGGTTTACGAGACGACGATCGAGAACCCGCAACTTCAGATCAAGGCCACCTGCGCCCCGCACTATTTCCGGATTATCCTCCAGCGCGGCGGCAAGGAGATGCTGAGCAAGGGCCACGGCCACGGTACGATGCACACCATGACCCGCGGCTGCCTGGCCGGGACCGCGGTCTGTTTTGTCAGCCACACCGGCGAGGTGTTTCCCTGCGGGTACCTGCCACTCAGCGCGGGCAATGTCAAGGAAACGGCGTTCGAGGGTATCTGGAACGAGTCTGCCCTGTTCGAGAAACTGCGCGACACGGGCAACCTCGAGGGCAAATGCGGACTCTGCGAATACAAGAATGTCTGCATGGGCTGCCGCGCCCGCTCGTTCGGCGAGGTCGGCAATTTTCTGGCCGAGGAGCCTTACTGCACCTACGAGCCGGTACGGGTCAAACGTCAGAAAGCCTGAGGCGTCCTGACAATCCTGTTATCAGCAGACGGCGCTTACGGCAACAAACCGGGAGCGCCGTTTTGGTTTGCAGGTCGGTTTTAACACAGCAGTCTAAGGCTTTAATTTCATGGTTTAAAAGTTACCTTAGATGCAGGTCTTTTCGTCCACAGGCCAAGCAAATCATTGATACTCCTGATGAGGACGGATTTTTTATTGAATAAACAACGGGAATCTCTCGATGCAAGCTGAAAAGGACGAAAGTTGTCGCTCAGAATCGAAAGAGTAGGCCATCTTTAAAATTTCAATTTTGATTTGGTGAATATCGGTTAAATTGATATATTGACAATTATAAATGAGAATCAATCACGATAGCTAGCAAGCGGAACAAGGACTGGGAAAAACAAGAGCGTGCCGGTTGGTTTTCTAAAGCATTGAAATAAGTAACTCCGCGCCAGAGCCAGCCAATTGTTCAAACCTGTTTCAACATTGACCAACCTTTTTGCAGAACTCAAGCGCCGCAAGGTTATTCGGGTGGCAGCGCTCTACATCGTGGTGGCCTGGCTGCACGCGGTTGCAGGAGAAAAGGACAAGGCGCTCGCCGCGCTGCGCCGGGCCATCGACCGCGGCTGGCGACAGAGCTGGTATGCCAAGCTCGACCCGCCTCTGGAGTCTCTGCGGGATACGCCGGAGTTCAAGGAGATGATGGCAGAGGTGGATGCGGATATAGCCCGGCAGAAAGCGATCCTGAAAGAGGAGGGGCTGCTGTAGCATGTATCAAGCAAGGATGACAGGATGAAACTGAACGTCAGGGCCTTCGCCTAACCGACATGGATTGTTTTTTCGGAGGCGGACGAGCAGAATGCCCCGATGAACATTTCGAGGTAAGGCCGGTAGAGATTATCAGTCATTCGCTGCCTTAAATACGTGAATGCATCCGAATGGCTGGAAACATAAGTGTTGTGAGTACAGGCAGTCAATTCATCGAATGCATCCGTTATTGTTGCAATTCTCAGCATTGGCGCCGCAGGCCGGTCATCGCAATAATCGAGATCGGACACGTATTTTAAATGCTGGTCCAAATCACCCACTTCAGCGGGCCATTCTGATCTGGCGCTTTCCAACTGTTTAGCGAAATTATTCCGCCAAAACCGCTCGTCATGGATCAAGATGCCCCAGATCGTATTCGCGACCAATTGCGGTTCGAAATCGATTGATTTTAAACTGCTGATAACCGCAACCGTATAGCAGGTATACATACAGACTCTCATTGCATGGGGCAGGTGGTTTTTGTTCCTGTAAAAGACCTCAGCCAGCAGGTAGTTTCTGATTTCATCGGTTATCAACAGATTGTATGTTAATAATACCAGGTTGGCGGAAATTTTCCGCAGTGAATCGTTAAGGCCATTGACCGAATGAGCGTTGGATTGCAGAAACCGAAGAGATTCGTTCAGGCAATGAACCGTGAATTCAATTTGAGCTCTAGGATCAAGGTCTGGATTTTTTAACACTTTGCTTTCATACCAGTTTGTCATCAGCATAAAGGCGATTTTCCCGCAGGGCAGTTTTTTCTGGTATATTTTTGCCTTAGGTACTGTTTTGAGTAATTCTTCAATTTCATCGGCATGGATGTAGATTTGCGACGGGACGCAGGATCCAAACGGAGTGCCTTTTCGATGGAACTGAACGTAAACAGGACGGCCGCCGCTAGGTGATAATTTCCTGAACAGGTTGAAGTTGACAAGCTCATGCGGTTCAACTTCCGGGTTTATCCTGGAATAATCATCTTTTAGCATCCTGATATCTCCACTAGAGAAGGATTCGTAACGAAGCAGAATTCAGAGCCGGTTATTTCAACACCATCATTTTTCGAGTTTGAGTAAATTCTCCAGACTGCAATCTGTAGAAATACACTCCGCTTGAAACAGCGCGGCCTGCTCTGTCTCTTCCGTCCCAGTTGACTGAGTAGTTACCCGGTTGATGGTTTCTGTTAACGAGTGCGTAAATCAATCTGCCGCGGATATCGTAAATGTTCAGGGCTACCAGTGACTCTGAGGAAACAGCGTAACTGATGGTTGTCGATGGGTTGAAGGGATTAGGGAAATTCTGCTGCAGACTGCACTCATCAACTGATTGTGTGGCATTGACGTTGAGGAGGATGACCGAGGTATCCTGATCGGAATCATTGCTGATTATCAGCAGCGTATCCTGGTATATTCCACTAAGCTTTACGTTGGCCAATATCTTTATTTCTATCTCCTGTCCCGCCTTAACTACTGCCGAAGCAGGTTCAATTATGTAGTCCGGGTGGGGGGAAAGAATTTTATGTATTATCAGATCACCAGTCCCCGCGTTTGCTATCTTAAATGAGGTACTGCTGGCGGATCTGATGTCGAAATCATTCAAAACCAGGTTGCTGGCGGAGAGCCTGATAGCTGGTATAAACTGGTATGCAGCTTTGGTTATGAGTATAACTCGCTTTTCAGGTGTGTCCGAATCATTTGAGTAAATTATGAGATTTCTTGTTTTCGCCCTGTCCTCTGCCGGACTGTAGGAAATCAGCAAAGTGCAGGATTCGCCCGCTGCGATTGAATCTGGAAGTCCAGAAAGCGAAAATTCATCACTGTCAGTCGTTACATTAAAGATCCGTAGTACGTCCGTTCCGGAATTGAATATTTCCAGTTCTGCCGTGGTTACACCACCATCCCAGGCATTGTCGAAAACAACGCTGTCCTGAGAAGTTGCGATTGTCGGAGATGGTATCCCGATACCGCGTCCCGTAAGTTTTATCTCAATGGGATTCTCGTCAAATTCCGCCGCAATGATGTTTAGTTTACCGTCGTAACTGCCGATGGAACCCCCCGGAATGAACAGAACATCGATAGTCGAACTGTCACCGGGTGCAAGGGCCAGCGAATCAGGACTTACTGCAAAGCAAAGCGGTCCTGTTATAATCGATCGGATTACAATGCTGGCATTTCCGGTATTCGTAACCAGCAGTTGCCGGCTCGTCGTATCTCCAACCACTGTTTCTCCGAATTGAATTTCTTCCGCTGAGATAACTATTCCACCTGATGGGGATTCTAGAGTGGTAACTGATATGATAAACCGGTATTCGCTTTCGTCATTATCGTTGCTGGCAACAATGACCTTAGTGCTGAAGTTCCCCGGTTCCATGGACTGAAATACGATTCGGGCCTCCAGCTGATCGCCGGGCGATAATTCACTGTCAAGTTCCGGTGCACTGAAAAGATGGTTATCCGTACTGATTCCAGTTACGCGCAGGGTGTCATTTCCTTCATTCAGGACAGCGAATGTAAATGCAGCCAGCTCACCGGAATAAACCTGTCCAAGGTTAAGCTCACGGTCATAATCAATAACCTCGCCGCCGGGAACGACAGCCAGTGCAATAGCCGGCCCAGATGTCGGCAGGCAACTACTGGTTAAATCCACCGACAATGTTTCATGCTGACTGTCATTACTGCTGATCTCCAACCTGGCCTCGAAAGTACAAACTGTATCGGGATCAAGACTAATTTCGATACTATCCATCATCCCGGGAAGCACGGACAATGACTCGCGTGACAACGTGAACGCGTAACTTCCCTGAACCATGAAATCAGCCGTCAATTCCGCCGTCCCGGTATTGCCGATGGTCAGGTACCTGGATACCGACTGGCCGGCGGTTACCGTACCGAAATCCAGAAGATAGCTGGCAAGCTGAATGCTCGGTTGCGGAGGTTCCAGATGGGCGTTTAATTCGAGTGCAAAAGTTTGCGTCCCAATGGTTTCGCTTCTTACCGCGATCGACATCAGGCCACTGTATATGCCTGGAATCTCGACATCCAACGTAACTGTAACCGCGCAACTGTCACCGGGGAGGATATCAGCTGTCAGGGGCGAAATGACGACCCCCGGCAGGTCGCACACAATAGAGCCGATGTTTAGCAATTCACTTGTTGTGTTGTTGATGTAGAACGTTGTGCTGCCGCTCGTAATTGCGGAATCCGGCATCAGTTCCACCGTCTGGACCGAAAAAGAAACCGCAGGGTCGGCAATTTTATCAAACACGTCGCCTGTGGCTTTAATGGTTCGGTTTCCCTCGTCCGGATCGTTATTGATAATCACGATTGCAGAGCTCAGTGGGCCTGTCCCAACAGGTTTGAAATATACCGTCACGTCCAGAGTGCCGCCGGGCGGAATCGTAGCGCTGTCCGGGAAGACGCTGAACTCAGCGCTTTCCGCACTGATGCCGCTCACAACCAGGTCCGCGTTACCGTTGTTCTTAATGAAGAATGAGGATGACGCGCATGCTCCAACTTCCACTGCCCCCAAGTCAAGAATATACGTGGACACTGAAATTTGAGGTTCGAGTGGAGGCACAACACAATCGCCGGTCGTACTGATTCTTAACGTGCGCTCATCCTCGTCATTGCTGTTAACCGTGACTGTAGCGGCATACGCGCCCAGCTCTGACGGTTGGAATCTCAATGTCACCTTGCGCGACTGTCCGGCCGGTATCGACAGGCTGACGGGACTGACGGAAAAGCTGCCGTTATCGACCGTAATGCTGCTCACGTCCAATCCAGCGGTACCTGTATTGCTGATCAGGATTTCGTAGCTGGATGATGAGCCAAGATTTATCGAACCAAAATTTATGTTCGTGGCGGACAACTCTATTTCCGGAGTGGTTGTTATTATAGCACCATCCCCTATAACACCATTCCCCATGGCTGTAATGTTGAGTACAGGCTCATCGCCGTCATTGCTGGCTACGGCGACCGTTGCGCTCTGACTGCCGGCGGCAAGGGGGCTGAAAGTGACAGTTACGGTTTGAGACTGCGCCGGAGTAAGCGTAACCGAGGCCGGGCTGACCGCAAAGACGGCGTTGTCGCTGGAAATGCTGCTGACCACCAGGTTAGCGGTCCCGTCGTTGGTAATATCGAAACTGGCTGTGCCGCTACCACCGACACTCACATTACCGGCAGCGACCGAGGCCGCCGAAAGAGTTATTTCCGGGGCCGCGCCAACGACACCGTTGCCGCTGGCGGTTACAGTCAGGGACGGCTTATCACTGTCGTTGCTGGCGACAGTGACTGTGGCGCTCTGGGCTCCGGAAGCTACGGGTGCGAAAGTGACGGTGACAGTCTGGGTCTGGGCCGGAGTAAGCGTTACCGAGGCGGGGCTGACGCTAAAAATAGCATTATCGCTGGAAATGCTGCTGACCACCAGGTTACTGGTCCCGTCATTGGTAATATCGAAAGCAGCAGTAGCGGAGCCACCGATACTGGCATTACCGGCATCGACCGCGGCCGCCGATAGAGTTATTTCCGGGGCAATCCCTGTACCTGACAGGCTGACCGTTACGCTAGGCTCATCACTGTCGTTGCTGGCGACAGTGACCGTGGCGCTCTGGGCTCCGGAAGCTACGGGTGCGAAAGTGACGGTGACAGTCTGGGTCTGGGTCGGAATAATCGTTACCGAGGCGGGGCTGACCGTAAAGACGGCGTTATCACTGGAAATACTGCTGACCACCAGGTCGTCGGTACCGTCATTGGTAATATCGAAAGCAGCAGTAGCGGAGCCACCGACACTCACATTACCGGCATCGACCGCGGCCGCCGATAGAGTTATTTCCGGGGCCGCGCCAACGACACCGTTGCCGCTGGCCGTAACAGTCAGGGACGGCTCATCACTGTCGTTGCTGGCGACAGTGACTGTGGCGCTTTGCGCTCCGACGGCGACGGGCGCGAAAGTGACGGTAACAGTCTGGGCCTGGGCCGGAGTAAGCGTGACCGAGGCGGGGCTGACGCTAAAAATGGCATTGTCGCTGGAAATGCTGCTGACCACCAGGTCGTCGGTACCGTCATTGGTAATATCGAAAGCAGCAGTTGCGGAGCCACCGATACTGGCATTACCGGCATCGACCGAGGCCGCAGAAAGGGTTATTTCTGGAGCGGGAACGACACCGCTACCATCGGCGGTTACAGTCAGGGACGGCTCATCACTGTCGTTACTGGCAACTGTGATGTTGGCACTCTGGGCTCCGGAAGCGACGGGCGCAAAAGTGACAGTTACGGTCTGTGTCTGCGCCGGAGTAAGGGTGACCGAGGCCGGGCTGACGCTAAAAATGGCGATGTCACTGGAAGTAATGCTGACCACCAGGTCCGCGGTCCCGTCGTTGGTAATATCGAAAGTTGCAGTAGCGGAGCCACCGATACTGGCATCACCGGCATCGACCGAGGCCGCCGATAGAGTTATTTCCGGGGCAATCCCTGTACCTGACAGGCTGACCGTTACGCTAGGCTCATCACTGTCGTTGCTGGCGACAGTGACCGTGGCGCTCTGGGCTCCGGAAGCTACGGGTGCGAAAGTGACGGTGACAGTCTGGGTCTGCGCCGGAATAAGCGTTACCGAGGCCGGGCTGACCGCAAAGACGGCGTTGTCGCTGGAAATGCTGCTGACTACCAGGTCTTGGTTACCGTCATTGGTAATATCGAAAGTAGCAGTAGCGGAGCCACCGACACTCACATTGCCGGCAGCGACCGAAGCGGCTGACAGGGTGATCTCGGGAGCATTTACACCTTTGCCGGTAACCGAGACCGTCAGCGAGGGCTCATCACTGTCGTCGCTTGCAACCGTAATAGTAGCGCTATTGTTGGCTCCGTTCGTAGGGCTGAAAGTAACCGTAACCAGCTGATTCTGGCCGGGAAGGATAGTTGCACTGGCAGGGCTGACCGTAAAGAGGCCGTCATCAGACGTAATCGCGCTAACGGTCAGGTTACCCGTACCCAGGTTCTCGATAGTAAATGTACCCGATGCTGATCCCCCGATAGGAACGTCACCGATTGGGACACTCGTGGGCGTTAAATTAATTTCAGGCCCTGGAGTGCCCGTACCTGACAGGCTGACCGTTACACTGGGCTCGTCCGGGTCATTGCTGAGGAGGGTAATTGTGGCGCTTTTAATCCCGGTTGTCAGGGGTGTGAAAGTGATCGTTACCGTCTTAGTCTGTCCAGCCGGGATATTTAACGAGCTTTTATTGCTGGTAAACTCCGGGTTGTCGCTGGTAATGGACGAAACGCTAAGTCCTGCGTCACCGACATTACTGACGTCGAATGTTGCGCTATTGTTTGTGCCGACCGGGACGCTGCCAAGGTCCAGAGCCGTGACGGGCAAATCGATATCCGTGGCGGCAAAGGCGATGGAGGGTATGGCCAGGATTGAGATGAGAATAATTTTGAAGATACGGACGGAGTTGTCAGACATACTTTCCATGTTTGATGAATTTATGGAGCGACTGGATAACCAATCTTGAAGTTGATCGTAATATGTTTAGACGCGAAATACAGTGCAAAAAGCGTGTCAACCGGAATGAAGCTTATAAAGTATTGAAATTAAAGAAGATGCAATTTTGATGAAGCGCAGATGAGGGATGCCGATGGGATATGTTTTTACTCGGATCTAATCTTTAATTTCAGCAAACCGTTGTGCGCCGCATCTTTGCATCCCTTTCAACTTTTGTTGAAACCGGACAAAAGTTGAAGGAGTTCGGCATGGGCAAAATCAGATTGGGCCGTTCAATCTTTTGAGTCTTTTACTGAGCGCCTGCGGACTGATGCCCAGCATCATGGCCGCGACCGTCTGGTTTCCGCCTGACCTTTTCAGCGCTTCGCGGATTAACTCGAGATCCGCCTCTTTCAATTTCGGGAGAGGGTCCAGGTTCGTCGCCCAGGTATCGTCGCCGGATTCATCCGCATGCTTTTTCACCGGATCAATGGTGGGAGACTTAAGCGGTAGCTGGATTACGTTTTTGAATGCTGCGTGAGACAGCATCCTGCCGTCATGCCTGCTCACGGCATCCGCCACCAGCGCCTTGAATTCCCTGATATTGCCGGGGAAATTATAGTTTTCCAGCAAGGTGATCAACTCGGGATGGTAGGCGGGTATTTTCTTGCGGCATTCACTGGCGGCAACCGCCAGGAAGTGGTCGAGAAAGAGGGGAATGTCTTCCTTGCGTTCGCGCAGGGGCGGGAGGGTAACTTTGTGGTTGCACAAGCGGAAATACAGGTCGGTGCGGAACTCTCCTTTCAGCCTTGAGTCTTCGAGATTTTTATGCGTAGTCACCAGAATCCTGACATTGGCAATCCGGGGGATATCCGAACCGATAGGGAAATACTCGCGCTGCTCGAGCAGTCGCAGCAGTTTCACCTGCGAAGCCATGCTCAGATCGCCGATTTCATCAAGCAGGAGTGTCCCGTTTTCCGCTTTCTCGATCAATCCGCTCCTTTTCTGATCGGCTCCGGTAAATGCCCCCCTGGTATGGCCGAACAGGGTGTCTGAAAAAACGTTGTCATCCACACCGGCCACGTTGACGGCAATGAACTCACCCCGCCTGCCGCTTGAGGCATGGATCGCCTTGGCGATAAGCTCTTTCCCCGTGCCGGTTTCGCCGGTAATCAACACGGGATAATGCGCTGCTGCGATTGCTTCACAGTAATAGAATATGGATCTCATTCTTGAACTATTGGTGATTATATCGCTGAAATGCTCCGGATGTTTCAGCTTGTCACTGAGAAACTTGTGGACCAGCATCGTGTTTTCGTGCCGTAACTCCCGCACCTCCATCGCGCGGCTGACACTCATCAGCAGGTTTTCCTCCTCGATGGGTTTAAGCAAGTAATCGAACGCTCCCAGCTTCATGCACCTCACCGCGGTATCGACTTCGTATACGCCCGTAATCATGATTACCGGGATATCCGGAAGATTTGTCATGACGTGATTGAGGATAACTTCCCCGGATACTTTTGGCATCATCAGGTCCAGCAGAATCATCTCGAGATCCTGCTCCTTGATAATCGAAAGGGCTTTTCGGCCGTTCCCGCAGGTAATCGTATTGGTTATGCCGTTCTGGTTCAGCGAAAGTTCGAAAAAGTTCAGGATTTCGGGTTCATCGTCCACAATAAGTATTGGCATGAGCGGATATTTACCTTCTGTAGTCACGGTCCAGCCACCTGCGGTTTAGCATGAACGTTCATGAGCCGGCTTTGAAAACAGGCAGGTTGATTATTGCCGTCGTACCTTTTCCGGGCACAGACTTGAATTCCATCGTACCGTTATGGTCATTTATAATCCCGGCCGAAATAGACAGGCCGAGTCCAGAGCCGCCCGAATCCCTCCTGGAAGTGAAGAATGGGTCCAGAATGTACTTCATATTGCGTTTTTTTATCCCGACTCCTTCATCCCTGATAACAATCACAACCTTTTCAGCGTTGCGGACATACTCCGATTTTATTTCGATTCCCTTCTGCGGATTATCCAAAGCCTGGCAGGCATTTTGAATCAGATTGATCAACACCTGCTCCAGTCGCTGAAAGTTGCCCATAACAGGCGGGATAGCATTTCCGAGGTTTACTTTCAGGTTATCTGTCGAATTCTTGGTCAAGTTGGTGAGAATAACCAGCGCGGACTGGATGACATCATTGACCGATAGCTGGTTTTTTTCTTCCGGTTGTCCTTCCCTGGCGTACCCTTTAAGGCTCTTGACAATATTTTTTATTCTCTGGGAGCCGTTGTAAATACCAGAGAACAATTCCGGAATTTTTGGTTTCATAGTGGAATAGGATATTCCGCCCAAGGGGAAATCACCGTTATCCTGATAGTATTTATCTAGAATTGGTTCGATGGATTCCCAGGCCCTTTTGAGCAAAGGGATGTTAATCATGATAAATTGATTGGGGTTGTTGATCTCATGCGCTACACCCGAGACGAGTATTCCGAGGGAAATCATTTTATCTGCCTGAATCAGTTGCTGGCGCTGAAGTTCTTCCTTTTCCCTGATCAGTATGTTTTCGGTTATGTCTTTGGTAAGCCCCTGGAAACCTACAAAAGACCGGTCTCTCCTGAAAATGGGGACACCGGAACTTTCGGTTATGACCTTTTTCCCTTTTTTGTGCCGCAAAATGGTTTGATGCCCGGAAAATATCTGTTCGCTGAGCAGCGTGTATTCATTTTCATATCGGCCCGGGTCCATGTCTTTCTCATACATAAAATCAAGCAGGCTCTTGCCAATTACGTCTTTCGGCTCGTAACCGATAATGTCTTTGACTCTTGCGTTGGTGTACCTGATCCGCAGATTTGCACCAATCTCCCAGATCCAGTCATCGCTGCCTTCGGCGATGCTCTCAAACCTGTTCTCGCTGATGAGTAGCTTTTCCTCTGCAGTTTTGCGGCTCGTGATGTCAACAATTATTCCATCGAAATACATGAAAACGCCTGTGTTGTCCTTGACAGCCCGGCCAGTTATCATGCACCAGATTGGGGTCCCGTCGGCTTTCCTTAGTTGCTCTTCCTGTTCAACCACCTCTCCAGCCTTAACTGCCTTAGCGAGAAATATTGATCTCTCCGCTGCATCGAAATAGCGGTCGGTAACCAGTGTTCCGATCAGATCGTCGGTCGAATCAAATCCTAACATATTCGCCGTTGCCCGGTTAGCCATGATAAACCGTCCATCTGGTTCCAGAGTGGTCCTGAACATCCCGACCGGCAAGTTTTCGACCAGGTTCAGGTACTTTCTTTCACTCTCCTGCAGCGCAATTTGGGCGGATTTCCGAGCAGTGATATCGAAGATAATGCCACTGATACCTGCTACGCCCCCGTCGCCATAAATGGGTTTGGCTGAGATACGCACCCACCTGGGTTCTTTGATCTTTGATGGCAACCTCATTTCATGGGTTTTCGCTTGTCCATTTAGCACATCACGATAAAGCTCAACGAGCCCGGGCAAATCTTCCTCAAATAAATAACTGTAGAATTCCCGGCCGATCACTTCATCCGGCGTGTATCCGAGCAAGGGTTCAATTGCCGGGCTGATATAGGTAAATCTCCCTGCGCAATCGAGCGAAAAAACAGTTTCGTCAATATTTTCTACCAGCTCCCGGTAAGTTTCTTTCTCTTTCCGAATAGCCTGCTCCAATTGCTTTCGAGCAGTTATGTCAAATGCAATCCCGAGTGCTCCGATAATCTTTCCATGCTCGTTTCTAAGCGGGGAAATGCTGCATGAATACACGATAGAATTAAACGTTGCTTCCATATTGACAATCGCGCCTGCCAGCGCCTGTCTGTGTTTGACTAGATACTCATGGTTCGGATCTGAGATTTGAAAAAACTCAAACAATGACATGCCTACTACTTTACCGGGTTTCAGGCCCAATCCGGCCAGGCCCAGTCCATCGGAAAGCGTAAAGCTGAGTTCCTTGTCCACGCACCAGATTATGCCGGGAAGTTGCTTCACCGTGGTTTTGAATAACTCATCCTCAACTCCCGATTTTTTAATTATTGAATCACTGGGGATCCTGCTTCTTTCGTCAGCCAGTTCGGAACTGAACATAGCCAGGCGGCCTACCCGTCCGCTCTCATCTCGAATAGGATACAAGGCATTGTTAAAACGGACTTTGAACTTTGCATCGCCCAGCAGCCGGACATCTCTCTCCGACTCGTATTTGGCCGGCATATTAGACTGCACACAGCTTTCAACAAGCTCTCTCAGAATCTCTCTTTCCTTTTCGCCGAGCAGCTCGAATATGCTTTGCCCGATGGGAGCCTCGTCTTCTGCGGCAAGAGCTCTGATCGCGGATTCGTTAAGGTCCAGAATTGTACCTGAAGTATCCAGCAGGACAATAGAATCGGCGGGGGAGTTCAGTAGTATTCTCGCGGTTTCTTCGCTTTCTTTCAGGGCTGTCTCCGCTTTGAGCTCCTCGGTGATATCTCTTGAATTTCCTACAACACCGATTATCTCGCCATTATCGGAGCGGAGTGCCGAAGCTGATAGCATGCAAACGAAATCTTCTCCATCCTTACGGCGATTGACAACCCGGCCCTGAAAAGCTCCATCCTTGCGGATTTGTCCGGCAATTTTCTCGCCTTCTGATGGATCTGAGTAAAGCTGATCGATAGGCTTGCCCAGAATCTCCTTTTTGCTGTATCCGAATGCAACCTGGGCAGCATTGTTGAACTCTACGATTTTTCGTTCTTGATCGACGGCAATTATAATATTAAGTGAGCCGTTGATAATTTTATCCAGAAAATCAATTTTTGATTTAAAAGCATGCCCGTTACTTCTCTCCTGGTTTGACTCGGATAAAATTAAATTCAGCCGTTTTTCGCAGTCCCGGTTTGAAGGCTTTGTTTCTTTCATGGATAAATCCTTTTTGAGTATTATATTCTATTTCATCATATAAAAACCAGCATGTCAAGTACTTATGAGATAAATCGATTGGTGTAGATATTATTCAGGCAATGAGCTTGCCCCCGTAAATGAATCGGTATAGAGGATCAGAGCAGTAACGCGCCCTACCCAATGATCAACCTTTAGCCCTAGATCGAGCCGAAACAGAGATCGCTTGGTAGAGCGCGAATATGAGGTTGATAGCTGATGGTTATGCGGAGAGGATCAGGCGAACGCAGCGGATTTAGCCTAATCCACTAGCTATTGTAAAAACGTTCAAAAAAATGGCGGGGCATACGAGACTATTTTAAAACTTTTCCGGCAGGGATGCCGGAGGGTTTGGTAAGGCAGATTCAAGTGATGGCGGCTTGAATTTCTCTAGATTATTGGACTCCTTTTCGGGGACAGGTTTCTCATGATAATTGAGCGTACAATTTGATGGCGGGAAGATTATCGAGATGAAACTTGAATTCTTTAATCATTACGGGTACAGTTTCTAAAGCAGGTCAATCGTACCATAATCCTTAACAGAAGCGAATTTTGTTCAAAGAGATGATTTTTTCGTAAACCGGGAGCCTGGACTTATGGAACAGACTACAAGATCCAAGGCGTTTCTCAGCTTACGCTTCAAAACTATTATCACTTTGATTCTTGTGCATTCAATACTGATCAGTACGCTGATTTTTTATACAATTGCAGGTCATCATCGCATGGTGGAAGAGATCACTAAAGAGCATTATACATCCATCTATTCCACCTTCGCTCCGTTAGTTGTCGAAGCAGTGCAAAATAAGGATCTGGATGCTATAAGATGGTTTTTGGCTGGACTGGAGAACAATCCTGAAATCATCTACGCTGCGATTTTCGATAAAAACAACATGTTGCTGGATAAATGGTCTCGTGCCGAGTTCAAGGACCATTTGCATCTGGAATTCCTGAAACAGCAGGATGAACGCCCCACGGAAGCAAGCAGCCATGAAATTGGCCATCCCAGCGGTTTTTTCCATCGAGAAGGACATAATTTTAACTTCCTGATCCCTTTTGAAAGGGATCAAACCTATCTCGGCAAAGTTCACATTGGCATAAATACCGCACGCATCAACCAGCGCTTAGCTGAAGAAAGCGTCCGGGGAATCCAGATAACCGTCGGTGCAATAATATTGGGTATGCTGGTAATTTTGGCGATAGACCGGCGCTTAAGAAATATTATGACTCGTTTGATTAGGGTTACAAGAAAAATGGCGGAGGGAGACTTATCTGAAAAAGTTGAAATCCGTACAGGAGATGAAATAGAAGTATTGGGGAACTCGTTTAATCTGATGGCCGGTGCTATACAGGAACGGGAAGCAGTTATTGAAAAACATAAAAGTCACCTTGAGGAAATGGTTCAAGAAAGAACAAGAGAACTCGCCGAAGAGCGAGACAAATTGCAGGCAATCCTTGATCATATTCCCAGCGCGGTCATTTTTTTAAATAATAACTTGAAAATAAAGATGGTAAACGCCAGGTTCGAATCAATTGTTAAGCGGTCATCCACGGATTTCCTTGAGAGGCAATGTTCCGAGGGCCTTTGTCCATGGCTTGGAACTCATGAGTGCAAAGTCAAGGAGTGCCTCGAGGATGGAGAAATAAAAAGCAGATTAATTCACAAGAAAACGGGATCTCTCTATGGGCAGCACTTCGAGCAACTGGCCATTCCCCTGTTTCGTGAAAATCAACCCTATGGAGTCCTGGAAATCATCACGGATATATCTGCGAAGTACGAGATGCAGCATCGGCTCATCAGGGCAGAAAAGTTATCTACAACAGGAAAGTTCGCTGCCTTGCTGGCTCATGAAATTCGAAATTCCCTGACCTCGACAAAAATGATCCTGCAGTTACTCCTTGAAAAAGTACGGGAAAATGAGCGCAATGATGTCGCGGTTGCCTTGGATGCCACATTGAAGATGGAACAGAAAGTCAACGATCTGCTGAAATTCGCGCGGCCTGAAAAAATCAGGAAATCTTCTCACAATTTACATCGGTTGATTGAGGAATGCGTCCAGTTGGCCCAGCATCAATTTCAAATTAAATCCATTCATCTCGATTTGGATTTGGACCCTCATATCAAGAAGGTCTTGCTAGACAGGGACCATATGGAAAAAGTTTTTATAAACCTTTTTTTCAACGCTGTGGATGCCATCGCAGAATCCGGCAGCGTTAAAATTACCACCCAGCTTAGCACACTCTCAGATACGCTTTATGACTATGCCGCCCTCCCCGCCGATGAAAACGACGTTTCATCTTCTGCCGCAGTTCAGAAAATAGTTCTAAATAAAGGAGAGCCGGTTGTTATAATTGAAGTGTCGGATACCGGAGAAGGTATTCCACCGGAGAGCATTCCCAGAATCTTCGATCCCTTTTATACTACAAAAACAAAGGGTTCCGGCTTGGGACTTTCTCTGACGAAGCGAATTATCAACGCCCACGATGGCATAATAACAGTTCAAAGTGAACTGAAAAAAGGATCGACTTTCACTATTTACCTTCCGAGTAAGGCGCCCAGTGAATGATGGGTAATAATAAAATACTCATTGTCGACGACGACCCTAATATCAGGTATGCTTTCGTTAAAACTTTTGAAGCCGAAAAGGTTTCTGTCCTCCAGGCTCAAAACGGGAAAGAAGCCATCCAGGTATTGAAAAATGAAAATCCACAGGTAATCTTCCTGGATTATTCGATGCCGGAACTGGACGGTTTTGGCGTGATGGAGACAATGAAAGAGCAGGAGATCGATATTCCGACTATTATGATCACCGGAGTGGGCACCATGCAGACAGCTATTAAAGCTGTCCAACTGGGTGCTTACGAATATATCACCAAACCGCTGGACGTTGATAAAATCCGAATCCTTGCCCATAGAGCAATCGAAGTATTTCATCTCAAAGAACGGGTGAAGGGGCTTGAATCCACCATTCAATCTTTTCCGCAGCAATACGAACTGGTAGGCAATCACCCCCTGATGCAGGAAATATATAAAAAAATCGGAGCAGTGACCGGCACGCCCAACTCTACTAACATACTTATCAACGGGGAAAGTGGAACTGGGAAAGAACTGGTGGCAAGGGCTATTCATAGCCATGGGCCCAATCGTGACCAGCCGTTTATCGCCATCAACTGTACGGTACTGCCTGAATCCCTGATGGAAAGCGAGATTTTCGGGCATGAGAAAGGCGCTTTTACTGGGGCGGTTGAAAAACGGCTCGGAAAATTTGAAGTGGCCCAGGGTGGGACAATATTTTTGGATGAAATCGGAGACCTTTCGCCGAACCTGCAGCAGAAGCTGCTGCGGGTGATTCAGGAGCGCAACTTTGAGCGGCTCGGCAGCAACACCTCCATACCGGTTGAGGCCAGGTTTATCACCTCCACGAATCAGGACCTGCCTAAAGCGATAGTAGAAGGAAGTTTTCGCGAGGACCTGTTTTACCGTTTAAACGCAATCACCATTCATCTTCCCCCGCTCAGGGAGAGAAAAGCGGATATTCCCCTGTTGTCCAACGTTTTTTTACAACGCTATACCGATCAGATGGATAATAATATTGTTGACATCGACCCCAAGGTTAAGGACTTGCTGGTTCAGTACGATTACCCCGGCAATGTCAGAGAGCTGGAAAACATCATCAAAGGAGCGGCAATGCTGGAGAAAAGCGGTCTTCTTCGCCCCGGCAGCCTGCCTCAACATATTTACGACTCGCCTGAACGGGCCAGGTTCGTTTTTCCAGTAAAAAGTATGAACTGGCGGGATGCCCGCCGTCAGATGATCCAACAGTTCGAAAAACAGTTTGTTACTGAACTCTTGCAGCAGAGTCGGGGTAATGTCACCCAGGCGGCTCATGTCGCCGGGATCGAACGCCAGAGCTTCCAGAGGATCATGAAAAAACACCATTTGTTTTCCGCGGACTTTAAACACTGATGCCACCTTCCCGGTTACAGAACTGAAACTTAACTGGTTTCACTCATCCCTTTCTTTTCCTCCCGCCAGAAGTTTCTCATAATCCTCCATACCCGTTGTCTTCCAAACACTTAAGTGACATTGACCGTCAAACGAAACTAAGCAGCACCTCGCGGTATGGTCTTTGCGAATCTCCGATCAGGCGTTCACTCTCACAATCCCCAAACCTTCTCTACTCTATCTCCACTAAGGAGGACGACGTGACTCGTTCATTGTGCGGGGTTTTAGCCGCGGTTACGCTCTTCATTTTTGGGTTTGCCAGCAATGCATCGGCAATCCCCACTTTTTCACGGAAGTATCAGACTTCCTGTTCCACCTGCCATTATGCTTACCCCAAGTTGAATAAGTTTGGCAGGACATTCTTGAACAATGGTTTTCGCTATCCTGAAGGAGAGGACCCTTCCTATACCAAAGAGGAACCGACAAAATTAGGTGCGGATAGTTACAAACAAGTATTCCCCGATGCTATCTGGCCCTCAGACATTCCCGGCACCGGGCCGGTAAGCCTTCGTTTGATCAACCGCACCAACTTCCGGCCAGTCGAACCCAAGTCGAGTTTCGAGTTTCCCCATGAGCTCGAGTTTCTTTTCGGCGGTACTCTGGGCGAGTCGTTCTCCTTTTTCGGTGAAGTGGAATACGAGCATGCCGATGAATTCGCCTATGGATTTTACCTGCAGTACAATGCCAAACCCGGTTTCAACATTAAAGTCGGTACGGTCGATCCTGCACCCATCCCGGATCACATGCGGCTGACAGCGTCACATTTCGGCTACCTGAACATGCGTGTTTCCGACAGCGGATGGCGCCTGCGTGACGGCCAGTCGGGATTGGAATTATGGGGTGCGATGGACGGACCGAATGGCCGGGGCGGCTTCAAGTACCAGTTTGGGATGGTAAATGGTCAAAATACGGACAGCAACGACGATGTTGACAGCGACAAGGACTTTTACTCCATTTTCTCCTACAAATTCGGCGGATTGGGGCGTGCCGGCGGAACGGAAGCCGCCAGCGCCAGTTCTGCCTTTTGGAAAGACAACTCTTTCACCATTGGGATTAATACCTATAATGGGAACAGTACTTACGGCGACGGGTTCGAGAACTCTTTCAGCGTGTTCGGAGTGTTCGCCGACATCTGGCTCGGTCGGCTCAACCTCTGGAATGCCACCCAGTTCCACACCGATGACAATCCCAAGGCCAACAGCCTGATGGAAAGAAAAGGCTTGGCCAGCAGCACCGAAGCCGACTTTGTTCTCTATCCCTGGCTGATCGGTTTTGCCCGCTACGACTACATCGACAGTTATCGGGGCGATGGCGTAGAAGCAACGAAATACGTGGTCCCGGGGCTAACCGCGATGATCCGGGCTAATGTCAAAGTTACATTCGAGATGCAACTGCGGCTGGATGAGGCGGGAGAGAAAAAGGATAAGTACGTGATCGGGGTGGATTTCGCGATGTAAGTGCCTTTTTCTCCACAGATTGTATTTAGAAATTATTGCGATGGAGAAAGGATCGAGAGACCATGCATCCAAAGAATCTTTTTACCCTCGCCGTGACACTATTGATAGGCTGGAGTTCTGTGGCGCAGGGGGGGGAGATCAGCGGCACTGTCGCGGTTCGTGGTGCCAGAAACAGCGCCAATGTAGTAGTGTTCGTCGAACAAGCCGAAGGTCCGTTTTCTGTCTCGGAAGAACATGCCATAATGGACCAGAAAGGCATGAAATTCATCCCCCATGTGCTGCCGGTTCTGCTCGGTACGACCGTGGACTATCTGAACAGTGATAACGTGATGCATAATGTTTTTACTCCCTCCAAGGTGGCCGACAAATTCAACCTCGGCACCTGGCCCCAGGGAGAAAGCCGCTCCTTTACCTTCAAGAAACAGGGAACGGCGGTAATGCTCTGCAATGTCCACCCGGAAATGGAGGCATGGGTAGTAGTATTGCAGAATCCGTACTTTGCCGTAACCGATAAGTCAGGTGCCTATTCCATTGAGAATCTACCGGCGGGAACCTACACTCTTAAGTTGTGGCATGAGAAACTCAAGAACTTCGAGCCACAGATTGTAAATGTTCCGGCCGAGGGGAAAGTGGTTTCCGATCTGAATCTGAAAAGGTAGTCATGATGAGAGAGAGGATTAATCTCCATTGGTGGGAAACCAATTTCCCCTGCCGGCAGGCCTGCCCGGTGCAGACCGAGGCTGGCAGGTATGTGTCCCTGATCGGCCAGGGGAGATATGAAGAAGCTTACCGGGTAGCCCGGCGTAGCAATCCCCTGGCCTCAATCTGTGGCAGAATCTGCGCCGCGCCCTGCGAGGAAGTCTGCACCAGGGGAACAATTGATTCATCTCTCGCCATCCGGGCTTTGAAGCGCTTTACCTGTGAACGGTACGGTGTGGAGAGCATGCTGGATCTGGCAAGTGTTCAGGACATTTTAAGTAAGCGATTACGTTCCACCGGGAAATGGGTCTCCGTTATTGGCAGCGGACCTGCCGGGCTGGCCGCGGCCCACGACCTGGCCCTGCTGGGGCATCAGGTCTCCCTGTTTGAAGCCCAGGATGTTCTGGGAGGTATGCTGACCCTGGGTATCCCGGAATACCGCCTGCCGCGTGAACTGATCCGTCTTGAAATCAATGTTATCATAAATCTGGGGATCGATGTCCACCTTGGGAAAAAACTGGGGGTCGATTTTTCCCTGGCTGACTTGTGGGAAAACGGTTACAACGCCATTTTTCTCGCTCTGGGAGCCCACGGAGGCCGGGAATTGAGAATCGACGGCATCCATGCCGATGGCGTTATCCAGGGCCTGGATTTTCTCCTCAATGCCAATCGCGGCTACCGCGTACAGATGGGAGAGAAAATTCTGGTAATCGGAGGTGGCAATGTGGCATTCGATGTGGCTCGTACAGCCGCCCGACGCATAGGCAAAGAAGAACGGCAGGTCTCCGATATGGTAAGCGCTCTCGATGTTGCCCGCTCAGCCATACGTTTCGGTGCAAAACAGGTGGAGATGATCTGCCTGGAATCAGAGGAGGAGATCCCTGCTGATGCAGAAGAAATAGAGGACGCCTCCCAGGAAGGGATCCGCATCCTTTACTCACGCGGGCCAAAGCGAGTCCTGACCCGCCAGGGGAAAGTAACAGGATTGGAAGTACTTTCCGTCTCATCGGTCTTCGACGAGCAGGGAAAGTTCAACCCTTCTTTTGTCGAGGGAAGTGAAGAGACACTGGAGACAGACTCCATCATCTGCGCTATTGGCCAGGAACCGGACCTGTCTTTCCTCCCTCCCGAGGTGGAACTACAGATCGGGCCCAACCGTACAATTCAGGTGGATCCGAAAACCCTGGTCACTTCAGAGCCGGGGATCTGGGCCGGGGGGGATTTGGCTTTCGGACCGCGTAACGTGATACACGCCGTGGCCGATGGCAAAAGAGCTGCGACTTCAATCCATCAGTATTTGTTGAATTCAGCTCCCTCGACCAGGCAACATGTGCGTATTTTCGTGCCGGATACCTTTTCCTACCGGCCGACAGTGGATTTTGACAGACTCCCGCCGCAGAAGGCCCCCAAGCTGCCGCTCGACAGACGGACCGGGATCGCCCAGGTTGAACTTGGATTCAACGAAAACCAGGCCAGGCGTGAGGGCAAAAGATGCCTCCGCTGTTGGATCAATACAATCTTTGAAGGCAGGGAAGAGAAGGGCACGGAGTGTATCCTCTGCGGGGGCTGCGAGGATGTCTGTCCGGAGAAATGCATTGAGATCCTCCCCGGAAGAGCGGTCAGCGGGGAAGAGGAGCTGATGCAGGAGCTTTCCGCGGCGAAAATACCTGGTGGGAAAAACCGACAATCAAGCGTGGCCGGCCCCGGAGCGGTAATCATTAAAGACGAAACTCGGTGTATCCGCTGCGGTCTGTGCGCTAAAAGGTGCCCGGTCGGTTGCATCACGATGCAGGCATTATTCTTCGAGGAGACTGCCGATGTCCGATAGACCTCAGGAAGAAAACTCCTTTTACTCCCGGCGCAAGTTTTTTGTCGCGCTTGGCAGTGGAGCCTTGGCCGCTGCCACGGGAGGAGGGCTGGTGCTGACCGGAGAATTTCTGACCCCGAACGTGCTTTTCGAGCCACCGAGCAGATTTCTGGTTGGGACACCGGATCAATACTCCCTCGGTTCCGTTGTATATCTCACTAAAGCTAAAGTGTTCATTATCCGCGATGAAGCCGGATATTTCTATGCTCTTTCGGCTGTCTGTACTCACCTGGGATGCATAGTCAACTGGAAACTCCAGGATGAGTTTATCGCCTGTCCCTGTCACGGGAGTCGCTTCAACAAGATCGGTGAGGTGATCGACGGCCCGGCGCCAGAGCCGTTGAATCACTTCGCCATGAATTTGACCGAGGAAGGTTTTCTGGAGGTGGACAAAGAAATAATCGTAGATCTTTTCGAAATTCTCAAAGTATAAGCTGGGTAACCGCATGAACCTGTTAAAAAAAATAACCGGGGGAAGAATCTGGCGGTCGATATTTCGCACTGGCCTGCCCGATACAAATTATCGCCGATCACTGGTGATCTTGAACAACTTTTTTCTGCACATCCATTCAGCAAAAGTAAAAAAAAGTTCCATCAAATTCACGACAACTTTTTACCTTGGTGGTCTATCTTTTGCGCTTTTTCTGATCCTGACTGTCACCGGGATATTTGTAATGTTTTACTACCACCCCTCGGTCCCCCTGGCTTTCCAGGACATGAAAGACCTGGAGTTCGTAGTCTCCAATGGGAAATTCCTGCGCAACCTGCACCGCTGGGCGGCTCATGCGATGGTGCTGTTAGTCAGCCTGCACATGCTCCGGGTCTTTTTTGCCCGCGCTTTCAAGCCTCCCAGGGAATTCAACTGGGTTATCGGCGTAATCCTGCTGACCCTTACTCTGCTGCTCAGTTATACCGGCTACCTGTTGCCCTGGGACCAGTTGGCTTACTGGGGTGTGTCCGTCGGCACCAACATGATGAAAGCGGTGCCTGTTTTCGGCGAAAAGATTCGGTTCCTCCTGATCGGGGGGAATATAATCAGCGCAAACGCTCTTCTGCGGTTCTATGTCCTCCACTGTGTCATTCTGCCACTGATTATGGCTCTTTTAATCGGGGTCCATTTCTGGCGCATTCGCAAAGATGGTGGCCTGGGAACGAATTCAGAGTCGGAACCCGCGTCGAGGGATATTATCATGGGAGGCACTCTCACTTCTCGAAAAGCTGAATTTAACTCTCATTCAATTAAAGACAAGTCAGAATGAACGACCAACCCAAGGTACATGTCGAGTACGGAGATGACGCCCGGACAACACCGGCCAGGGTGGCTTATGTAAAGGCTGATACATCTCTGATAGTGGAGCGCGAAGAGGGTGAAGAAGTGATGACCTTTCCTCACCTGGTAGTCCGAGAAGTGCTGGCCTTCGAGGTTCTGATGATCGTACTGGCAATCTGCTCTTTGATTTTCGACGCACCGCTCGAGAGCATAGCAGACCCTGAACACTCGCCCAATCCAGCCAAAGCTCCCTGGTACTTCCTTGGCCTACAGGAATTGTTGCACTATTTCCCGCCGATAGTGGCTGGAGTAGTTCTACCCGGGCTTGTAGTCGTCTGCCTGGTGGTTATTCCATACTTCAAGATCAATCTGATACGGGAACCCTTCTGGACGGGAGATCTGAAGAAGAAATTCACCTTGCTCAGTGTGGCGGTTCTAATTATAAACATCCCGTTCTTACTCTCCGCCGCTGTACCGATTTACATCTGCAGTCTGTTGATATATTCCTTGATGCTTCTTCCAATCGTTTTGCCACACAAGACGGGCATTTCCGCAGGGCTCAAGCGGCTCGCTCTTGCCGACTGGATTATGATCTGGTTTGTATTGGTCGGCACAGTATTGACAGTTATCGGGGTTTTCTTCCGTGGCCCGGAATGGCGCTGGGTTTGGCCCTGGTTCGATGGGATTTATTATTAAGGCTGGGTGGTTATGAAAGATTTATCAAAACAGTTCGGGTTTGTCAGCCTGCTCTTTCTGGTCATCATGGCCGTTTCTCCGGTGAAGGAGCATTTCCGGCAGTGGAGGCAAATGCAGCGTTCATATAATAAGTATATTGAAATACTTCCGCAGCGGCTTTCTCCGGTAAAAAAAGGATTGAAACAAATCTGGATCCCGGACTTGGGTGTCATTGACCGTTGCTCCACCTGTCATCTGGGCTCGACCGAACCTGCCCTGAAAGATGCTCCAGTACCCTTTGCCACACATCCGGAGATTTATCACCAGCCCGAAGAGTTTGGCTGCACACCTTGCCATCAGGGTCAGGGGTTGGCCACCGACATGAAATCCGCGGGAGGTAAAGTTGAATTCTGGGAAGAACCGATCCTTTCCCGGCCGTTTATTGAATCCTCCTGCGGCACCTGCCACCAGGAAGATCTGAACAACCAGGCTCCGCTGTTGAACGAGGGATTGGAGTTGATAGAAGAATACAATTGCGCAGGCTGCCATGAAATAAAAGGCCTTGACAAGGAATTTGCACCTCGCTTGGATGGCCTGGGGTCCAAGGTAAACCGCCAATGGCTTGTCCGCTGGCTTACTGAACCTGCCAAAGTGGTCGCCTCCACACTGATGCCGGATTTCCGTCTTACGGAGGAGGAAATAAACCTGCTTGCCGATTTTCTGCTCACTTTCAAAGAGTATCCAACTCCTGTCGAGCTTGAACCTCTTCCGGAGGTGCTGCGTCAGGAGGAAATCCTGGATGAACTCTATGAGCCCGGGGAGACCCTGTTCCGCACTGCGAGGTGTATCAGTTGCCATCTTGTCAACGGGAAAGGCGGGAGTGTGGCGCCGGAAATTGGAACGATCGCATCAAAAGCCAGCCTGGAATGGATCTACAATTTCCTCAGAAATCCACATGCCCTGCAGCCGGGAACTCCGATGGCGCAGTATAGTTTTTCAGATGAGGAACTCCAGAGCGTCACCGCCTACATCGCGATGGAGTTAGTGGATTGGGACGCACCCGAACAGACCGATGATTCAACGGACCAACCGGATCCGAATTATTATGAGAAGGGTCTTAAATTATTTCAAAACTACAACTGTGGCGGCTGCCACTCACTAAGTGGAATCGCATTAGGCGAGCAGACCGGGCCTTCTCTTTCGAATATGAGAAAAAAGCCGCTTTATCAACTGGAATTCGGATTGAAAGACATCCCTCATACCAGGGAACATTATGTGTATGAAAAGATCAAAAATCCGGGCGGCTTTCTGGACAATGCGCTTATGCCGACTTTTACATTTGATGAACAGGAGATCATGGCAATCACTACCGCGCTACTAAGTTTTCAGGAACTGCCTGTGCATGAAAAATTCAGGGTTAAAGAACCAAGAGCCCGGCTGGGGGAGCCACAGGGAGAATTTGGAATGCTAGTGAGCAAGTATCGGTGCCTCACCTGTCATCGGATTAACGGCCGCGGAGGGACAATGGCTCCGGATATTTCGAGAGCCGGCAGCCAGCTGACTCATGCGTGGATCGAGAACTATTTCCGACTGCCCTATACTCTGCGCCCCATAATGACCGAACGCATGCCGAATTTCTACATGCATGAAGAGGAAATAGAAATATTGAGCGATTACATTTCCATGGTTTTAAGAGATGATGCCCTGGAAGTGAATTCGGAATTAGAATTCAGTGTGGCAGAAATTGAATCCGGACGGAAACTCTATTTCAATACCTATGGCTGCCAGGCATGCCATCAAATTGGCGGTGAGGGCGGATATGTCGGGCCTCCACTGGATAACCTGGCCCAAAGGCTGCAACCAGGCTGGGTGTATCAAAGACTTAAAAATCCGCGGCGGTTTAATCCGGATGTGCTTGAGCCGAATTTTGATTTGAGTGATGATGAGGCAAGAGCCTTGACCGCATTTTTGCTGACCACAAAAGGTGATTGACGATGAAAAGATATCAGAGGAGAAAGTTAACGAGCGGGCTATTTCTGCTTTGCGCCGCCCTGTTGTTTTTTCTGATTGGTTTCGAGCCCAACTCACGCCAAGCCATGGCCACTTCCTCTGGATCGGCGGAGTCCGGCAGGGAACATAGCGGCTCTTTTGAAGCAGAGCCATATTCCAGTCGTGTTGGCAAGAAATTATATATGCATTATTGCCAGATCTGCCATGGAGAAACAGGTCAGGGAAACGGTTTTAACTCTTACACCCTGGAAACGCAGCCCAGAGATTTCACCGATGGTAACTATCTGGATGCTCTTCCTGATCGCAGGGTGGCAGAGGCGATACGGGAAGGAGGACCGGGAGTAAATAAATCGGTTTTAATGCCAGCCTGGGGTAAGACTTTCAGCCCAATCGAAATCAACTACCTGGTTCACTATCTCAGGAAGTTCACTCCAAAAGACAGGGCAAAGTAATTCACCATTGCTCAACATGACCAGCTCCAAAAGCTGTACCACTAATTGTAAGAGAATTCCAGCACCCCAAGATTTACCTGATCCACTCCCTCTTCAATTAAGCGTTTGAATAAATGGCGGGCCCGCCGAGACTGGAGGTTGTTTCATAGCCTAAAACGGGACACACCCCGCCTGCTTGCGCAGGCACCCCTCTCAAGAGGGGAATCCTGTCCGGTCTCAGGCATTTTCGCACGGCCGATGGTGTTATCCGGTTTTAGTCCCCCTTAGAAAAGGGGGAAACAGGGGGTTGTGTTTTTGGGATTACCTGCCAATGGGCGAAAGTTTGAATTAAAACTCCAGTTATGAAACAGGTTCTATTTAAAACTTTTCTGGCGAAAATACCGGAGGATTTGGTTAAGCGGATTCAGGCGGTGGCGGCTTGATTTCTATGGTTGGTAAAACTTATTGTTGGCAAATCATTGAATAGTTATGGCGTTTTTTCAAAAAGCGGTTCCGACTGTACATCTTTGACAAGGTACACCGGGCAACGTTCACACGTACCCATGCAACTGCACTCCTCATTCGCATCATTCTTTAATTCCCAGCATCTTTGATGAGGATTGTTGTAAGCGGGACAAGAATCCCAACTGTCGCAATCAAGTACCACCCAACAGGGAGCCATGTTAAGCACATGTTTAATGCTGGAGAGGGTAAATCCTCTTTCGTGAATGAGTTGTCTGATTCTTTTGATCTGGCGAATTTCAAACTCGCTGAAAAGCCTGTGGCTGCTCGATCTTTTCCTTAACGGCTTTATCAATCCTTCCTTTTCGTATTCTATAATCCTCTTTACAGACATCTCGACCTCCCGAGCGACTTTCCCTATCCTCAACAACATTTTGGCTCCCTGCTTATGTTAAATCCATGGCTTTACCAGTAGAATTTACCACTAAAAACTCCCCGCAGCAAGCTGCGGGGAGTCTCCGATTAGTAAGGTGCAAAATTATTGTTATTCGCTCGCTAAACTCCGCGGCAAGCCGTGGGGAACGCCCGCTTTTCCATTAATGCTTCAGCTGAGTTTGCTTTAAATTATTGAAGGTACAGCCCGGGATCGATAGACTGAAATCACAGGACGTCCCGGTTTCCCGTGAAATCAATCTTATTTGAAAACCGTACGGACCTGATGGCCGGGCTGTACCTTCGTTCACCTCTAAAAATACCCTGCTTCTCCCCTTTACTTTAGCAGCACCATCTTGCGGGTCTGCATAAACTCACCGGCCTGCAGGCGGTAGAAATACACTCCGCTGGCGAGTTTCCGGCCGGAATCGCTGGCGCCTTCCCAGAAGACGGTGTAGGTGCCGGCATTCTTGACTTCGCTGACCAGCGTCGTGACCAGGCGGCCGCGGATGTCGTAAACCTTGAGGCTGATGTCCACGGACCGGCCCTCGGGAACGCTGTAGCTGATCGTTGTGGCCGGGTTGAACGGGTTAGGAGAGTTCTGCTTCAGGGCGAAATCCTTCGGCAGGCTGCTGCGCGCAGTGCCGTCGCCGTAAAGGGCAATGCGGAAAGCCTCTTGCTGATCCGGCGTCAGATCGAGCTGTTTCAGGATCGTCTCAATGTAGTCAATCTCCTCGGCGTTTAAGCCGTCTACCTTTTCAACTGTTATTCCGCCAAAGGCTGATGCCAACATTGTCGAGTTACCGACATTCTCAAAACAGGCACCCTGCCAGATGTCATCAATCAGAGCGACCAGATCGACCAGATCGTATCTGCCGTCAATGTTTCTGTCCAGGCGCTGGTCCAACGGATTATCTCGTGCGAGAATCATAAAAGTAACAACATCGCTTATCGCCAGTTTCCCATCATCATTGAAATCGCAAATCTGGGCAATCTCCTCACCCCACCACTGGACGGCGTACTCATTCAGCGCGGCTGCCAATTCAATGTCGCTGGACTCATTCCAGACCGCATTGTCACCGTCCACGATGTTCCATGGATTGCTCTTGTTGTGGCAGCTAAGGGCGCAGGAATTGAACATCCCGCCCTCGGCCTGATAGGCAAGGTTCAGGGTCTTCTCCGGCAGGGTCGTCTGAAAGGTATGGGCGTGAATGTCGTGCGGGATTGCGCTCTTCATCGTCTTCGGCATATGGCACTTGGAGCACCTCGATTCTCCACTTCCATCCGGATCGTAAGCGTGGTTGGTGTGGACAGAAACGATTGTGCCGATAGAATCGACATTGGTTACGGCATCCGCCACCATTTCCTTGCTGATGGAGCTGAAAGGCCCTGCCGTTGCAGCATGGCAGGCCAGGCAGAGCGTATTGTTGTCATTGTTGGTGGCGATCGCCAATGTATCACCACCTTCGACGGCAATCATCAGCGTATCCCTGACCTGGTGGTCGCCTGGCGCCTCGTGCACGTCGTGGCAGAAAGTGCAGTCCATCTGCGCGTCGGGGTCTAAGTAGTGACCGCTGTTCTTGAAATCCAACATCTGCTGATGATGGCTCTTGGAATGGACGCCATCGGGCCAGAACTTGCTCGCGTTGTCTACCGGATTAACGACGCTCCAGAAATCAGGTAAACTTGCGCCCACGGTAAAGGTGGAAAGATCGGCATCGACCGGGAAATCGAACTTGTTTTCTCCGGCCGTACCCACGCTCGAACCTCTCGAATGGCACTGGCCGCAAAGCTCCAGCCGCTGGTCCTGGGTTAAATCACCGGTCATCAATCCCGTTCCATCAGTGTGAAAAGAAACCGCGCTAGGGCCACCCGCCCCGTGGCAACGCTCGCAAAGAGTATTAAATTCTGAATAAGTGGCTGTGTATCCAGTGGAATCATCGTATGCAAGCTCAATCCCGGTGGAGTGGCAGCCTATGCAGCGACGTTCGAATGAGTTTTTCAGGACCACATCCGCCACCAGGGTGGCCTGGTCGGTGTAAAGCGGCAAATCATCCCCATCGTACCAATGATCCGTGTGGTAAGTCACCCATTCCTGGTCTTTCTCGTTCCACTGGATAGGGAGGATATAGAGGCTCTCGCCGATCTTTGTCATGTAGCGCTGTTTCCACTTACCGTGGCCGCCATAGGTCCCATTCACTTGATATGTAATCTCGCCGATTGTCACCTGGTAGCCGCTGAGGAAATCCGTTGGGTCCTGGGGGTCTACGGTTTGATCCAAAGAAAGTTTTGGTGCGTTTTCACCGTATTGGGCAAAGCTGGAAGTGGTTGCCAGATCTAACCCTGCAACCCACTGATCATGAGAAACCACACCCGGCGGGCCGTAGACCGATGCTGAGTCCGGGTCCCTCAACGAGGTATTGTGGTAACTCTGGATTGCACCGTCTACTGCCGGGTGCTCACCCTGGGGAACTGCGTGGCAGTTAAGGCAATAGCTCGCCCCTTTATAGGTCTGGGCGTCGAGATTTGTAGCACTTAGGTGGAATGCGACCAAAGTCATTAATGCACAGACGATAACGGGCCTCATTTTTGTCCCCTTTCAGTTTTCGTTGCTGCAATCCTGTCAACTCACAAATCGTCTCAAGACTATCCTACAAGCAATACAGCCATAAATCCCGGACCATAGGGGCTGTATAGATTGCGGAAATGGTTAAAAGCTGTTTCTAGAGCGGTTGGATAAAGATATTTCATGGGCCTCCTTTTTTTCAGCTCGCAGTTTACAAGTTCCCCGTGCTCTATCCTTTACGGTCTAAGTGATAAGTTCAGGGCGTATTACGCACCAAATCTTCAGCATCGAATGACCCCGGGCTGATTTGGAGCAAGGCATGATATACGTCGTTGAATTTATGTTGAGCAGAATGTCCTTAGGATTGATCGCTCAGTCCCGGTCCAAATTATCTAGCTGCAGAAAAACGCAAGGGGTGAGAAAATCTGTCATCAATGGAGCATTGCAGAAAGTTATTCTGCAATGTCTATTTCATCGTCTGGTCTAGAACGCGGACTGCATCAAAAAGAATTCAGGAGACGCTAATTGAATGGCAATACGGGTACAAATTAATTCCTGAACTAATTTTGTTAGGATTTAATATCAATTATACGCTATGAGAAAACTTTGTCAAGAATAAAGACGGAGAAAAATGGTGGGCTGCGAGACTGATATTTTTATACAACGCCCCCCGGCACCCCCCTGAGGACCCCGGCGGGGCGGCACCTTGCCAGTTCTTGCCAGAAATGCTGTGAATTGTTGGCAGTTGTACCAAATATGTCAACGGGCAGGGAAGCGGTGAGATGAGGCAGCCATGCGGCTTTCGGAAACAAACCGGGAGCGCCGTTTTGGTTTGCAGGCTATTTTTTGCCTGTCGCGGATGGCCGGAATCCGGCAACAAGTTTGAGCGTTCCGGGTCCTGCCACTGAGCTTAAAATCACTTAGCTGTTACTGCGTAATGTTCGGTTTTATAACATCGGTATCAGCTCGTCAAAATTATGTATGTCCATAACTTGTTGAAAATAAAACTGATAGGTTGCAAGACGATCTCTGGCACGGATAATGCTATTCATAAATTACAGGAGTTCGAGAGCCGGTTGGCGGAAGCATAAGAGGCGGAGGTTGAGATGAAACTGACGATGATGGCGATGGCGGCCAACAGGCTGGGCGATCAGCAGTGCCCCGAGGTGCGCTGGGAGATCGCGGTTGGGGTGCGGCTGGCCGACGGCGGGTCCGGAAAACCAGAGGGGGACGGGTATATCGTGTGTATCCCGGCGATTGCAGCGTTGGAAAAAATGCACTCCAATTAATTTGATATTGCTTTACGGCTGATGGCTCCCCCCATCGATGCAGCAAGGGACGTGCGATTCGCACGCCTCTTTTCAGTTGAATTTGTTGCAGAGATAACCTTTAATCAGGCGTTTATCAGCAGGTAAAGGCCGCCCTCAGATACCTCCTCGGCAATCACCGCAGCGGTGGCCATGCCGCCCCCTCCTCCCGCGGTATTCTCGTTTTTCCCGCCTCGCTGTCAGCCGGTAATTTGAATGAGCAGCTAGTTTTTTGAGAGCGGCAAGCAGGAACAGAGTTCCAGGGGTGCCGGTCTTGGCCGGGAGCAGGGGAGCAGGTTATATTTGCGTTCAATGGGGCCGACAACCTGACCGGTGAAAAAGAGAGGGGAGTGACATGAACACACAACTGGCCGCCAGAGCGCGGAGTCTGAAGCAGTCTGAGATCAGGGCGATGACGATCCGGGCTGTCGAGCAGGGCGGGGTGAACCTCGCGCAGGGCCTCTGCGAGCTGCCCACGCCGGATGAGGTCAAGGAGGCCGCCTGCCAGGCTATCCGCGACGACTGCAACACCTACGCTCCGCTCAACGGCAAGCCGGCCCTGAGAAAACAGATCGCGGCGATCGCGAAAACGTTCAACCGGATCGACGCAGACCCGGAGAACGAAATCACGCTCACCAGCGGAGCGACAGGGGCGTACACCTGCGCGCTGCTGGCCCTGCTGGAGGTCGGGGAGCGGGTGATCAATTTCGAGCCGTTCTACGGTTACCACGTCAACCTGCTGCGCACCCTGGGGTTCGAGCCGGTGTTCAGCCGCATGGAGCCGCCCGGGTGGGAGATCGATTTCGGTGGCCTGAAAAAGATGCTGGCCGACGGCGCCCGGGCGATCGTAATCAACACCCCGGCCAATCCCTCGGGCAAGGTTTTCTCGCGGGACGAACTGCTGAAAATTGGCGAGTTGTGTGCTGAATACGGCGCCTGGGTCATCACCGACGAGATCTACGAGTATATCACGTTCGACGGCCACGAGCACGTGAGCATGGCTTCGCTGCCCGGGATGTTCGAGCGCACGGTGACTGTCTCCGGGTTCAGCAAGACCCTGGCGATGACCGGCTGGCGGCTGGGCTGGGCCTCGGGGCCGGCGGAGGTAATCGGCAAGATGGCCCTGATCAGCGACCTGCTCTATATCTGCGCACCCCATCCGCTGCAGGAGGGAGTCTCGCGTGCGCTGGAGGCGCTGGGGAAGGACTATTTCAGCGCCCTGGCCACCTACGACACCAAGCGCCGACTCCTTTCAGGCGCCCTGGAGAAAGCCGGGTTCAGGCCCCTGCCGTTGCAGGGAACCTATTTCATGCTGGCCGGTTACGGCGGGATCTACGGAGATATCAGCTCGACCGAAGCGATGGAGCGCCTGTTCACCGAACACAAGATCGCCAGTGTGCCGGCGGCGAGTTTCTTCTCCGGCGGCCACGACCAGAGTTGGCTGCGGCTGTGTTTCGCCGTGCGCGAGGAGAACCTTAACCGGGCCGTGGAGCTGCTGGGGAGCAGTTGAGCAGTATGCTCACCTGCCAGCGTACAAGCTGTCCAGCATGGCGAATGTAGTCAGCAGTACGTGTAAGAAGTTTTCGATTGATGCTTAAAGTATCACATGTCTTCCCATTCTTCATCGATTCGGACTGCTTTTGATCTACACTTATTAAAAATTGTATGAAATGTAACCGATCCTTTTGGGGATGTGAATAAGAAGCAAGATGGTCCTGACATGCCTTGATCTGGTTGGACTGTTGGAGGTAGATTTGCTATTTCAGTGGAGAACACACTCAGATTGGTACCTATTCCAAAACAGGCCCTGTTTATGGCATATTCATCCCAGTATAGTATACTAAGGAAAAACAGTTTAAATTGATTTGTCGGATCGGCAAAATACCAACCCTCGCCTTCAATAAATACTTCATTCCAGCCATGTGAAGTAATCGAATATTGAAATCTTTCTTTTTCTGATATGGGTAGTGTTATTCCATAAATTGAGCGGGCAGGTATTCCGACTGAACGACATAGCGCTGTCAGAAGGTTTGCTTTATGTCCACAAACACCTGATTTATTTTTAAGACATTCAAGTGCGCTCCTGGATGAGGAAGATATGATTCCTGCATAATCTATTTCGTTAAATACATATTTGAATAAAGCTCGCACCTTTTCCCTCGGGTTATCAATCCCTGAAACGATTCCCTCAGCGGTCTCGCGAATCATTGCGTTATCGGACTCGATCTCAGGTTCCGGAAGCAAATCTGAGGAAACTACAACCTGATCGCGCCATTTGTCTGTTTTCCTGATCTTTAATTTATAGCTATATACGACTTCAAGTTCCTCTCCAGGGGCAACAGACTCAAAGCCGCGTACTTTAAAGCGATTGTTACCAGCTGTTACGACATCCAGGGACTCTGGTTTGATATCTTGCAACTGTGCTTTCTGCCTAACATTGTTTAGAGGTATTTGGATATATAATTCTTGAGGTGTTAAAGCAGAATCGGCTGGATTAAACACAACTATTTTTTGCTCAACATTATAGGCACCGTATTCGGGTGGATGGGACAACTCCCACCACGCTCCCACAACTATTACAACAATAAATGTAGCAACGATGGAAGCGAATACGATCAGTGTTCTCTTTAATATTTTTTTCATTTGATGTTCCCTTCATTAATTTGATATCTCCGCACTGCAGTAATCTTGTGCCAGTAACTGATCACGGGTATTCAGTTCCGATTGCTTAATCAGGTTGAGTTTCAGTACTGACGCCCGGTTGAGTCCTCTCAACCAGGCGCTACGTCTGATGTACAAATATAATTATGCAAGAGGTTGGGCGGTTACTTGTCCCTGTTCACCCCGGCGGCTATACATCAACCAGCCGAGAATCAGCAGTGCCACGCTTGATGTTATGAACGCCGCAAACAGCATAAAATGTATCGACCATCCCATAGTAAAAGGCGGTAGCTGTGAAACTTCGAACTTGTAACTGCCGATAACACTTTTCTCGATCACATCGATCTTAAATGATTTTCCCGCTTTGAAAGGAGTGTCTTTTACAGGAAAATAGCATGTAAAATTACCCGCCGCACCCATAGTGTTTAGGTATTTACCCTTGTCATCGTAAAGTGCAATATCCACTCTGCCCTGCTTAAAATTGGATGAGAGCCGGTAAAACAAGTTGCCGGAATCCCGGACGAAGTCCAGTGAATAAGGTTTGCTGGTTGAACTTGCTTCGCTGTGCTCCGCGGTAACTGTCCGGATGACTAAAGGCTTCATCCTGCCATGGATAATCAGGGACTGCAGAGACAGGAGTGAGATCAATACCAACGTGATAATTACAGTCGTTTTATACATCGGATCGCTCCTTGCAAGGATAATAGAAATTTGAGATCATGCTTCAACAGATACCGTTTCTTTATGTACCTTCACTGTCCTGGCGGCATTTCAGCTAGCCTGTACTCCTGTTTAAGAAGCTGTTCACGATAATTCAATTTTGACTGCTTTATCAGGTTGGCTACCATTTTGGCTATACCCAGCACAAGTATAGCAGTTCCCAAGGTGGCAAAAATGGGATTGTCCGTTCCACTGGTCAGCATCACAGCCCAGGCTCCGATGCAGCCGTAAAAAATGATACCCGCTGCAATGTTGCCATGAGTCCTGTATTTATAGACTCCCTTGATGATGACCATGGTCCCCAATATGCTCAGTGAAATTAATGCCACACCAAGAATACCTGCAAAAAGTCGATATATGTCGACTATGGTCGGATTGTAAATGACCTGGAACAGGCATCTCAGGCCGATTATGTACAGGATTGCAACTTTAACGATGTCTAAAACTTTTCTACCGCCTTCAATTTTAACTTCCAGCATGTCGTCCAGCTCCTTCCGGTATTTTTCCTGCAGATCGGGGTTTAGACTTTGCTGGGAGAGCAGCCTGTCGGCGAAATTCATCTCACGATCAGCCATCGGCGCCCCCCTCACGCTCCAGGATTTTCTTCAACGCCCGCTTTGCATAATGCATGCGAGATTTGATCGTACCCGCCGCCAGTCCTAGGATAACTGCTATTTCTTCTATCGAAAACTCTTCGAGAAAAAACAGGGTCAGCGCCTCACGGTGAGCCAGGCTCAGCTCGGCCAGCCCCCGGTGGACCAGCTCGGCGTTCTCGAAGCGGAGGTCGTTATCGTTCTCCACAATCGGGTCCGTATCACCATCTGTTTCCCTGGCTGATAAATCCCTGTCGTTTCGCCTTAGATGATCCAGGGCAGTGTTGCGCGCTACCCGGTAGAGCCAGGCCGTGAGAGTGCCGGTGTTTTCCAGCTTACCCAGGCCGCCGAGCACTTTGACCCAGGTCTGCTGCAACAGGTCCCAGGCGTCCTGCTCGTTGTCCACAAACCGCCGCAGGAAATAAAACAGCTTGTCCTCCCAGAGAGCTGCCAGTTCGGAGAAAGCTCCCCGGTCGCCCTTGCGGAAGCGGATTACCAGCAGCTCACTGTGAATTGTGCGGCGGTCTCTTTGCAAGCGTTATCCCTGGAATGGTTTCATTTAAAAGACGGAAATCAAGACGTCAGGGTTCAATCTAATTGTTGGATTTTTGAGCCATTGGATGGGAGGTCACTTATTCGGAAAAAGATAGTGCCGGTACATTTGTTTCAGCCGGGAGGTTTTCAGCTACAGACTCTCCAGCACCTCGCGGGCGAAATCCTGCAGGCTGCTGTCGCGGGCGCCGAGAACCAGAACAACATCGCTGGAAGAGGCCTCAGAGGCAATAAGCTGCAAAATATCCGCGCGGCGCTCGAAATAGCGGGCGTCGCGGCCATTTGTGCGTATGTCATCGGCGAGCTCGCGGCTGGAAATATCCCTGGTTGCTGTCCCGCCGGCGTAGTAGATCTCCGGCAGGATCAGGAGGTCGCGCTGGCGAAGGCAGCGGCTGAACGTCTCGATCAGCTCGTCGCGGTGAAAGCGGGTGGGGCCGTAGCCGTGGGGCTGGAACACCACAAGCAGCCGCCCCAGCTCCGGCCACTGGTCGAATACGCCCAGGACCGCCTCGATCTTGGCCGGGTTGTGCGCGAAATCGTCGATCACTTGCACTCCCTTGCGCTCACCCACGAGCTGGAACCGGCGCTCGACCCCGCGGAATTCCGGCAGCGCCCTGGCGAATCTGTCACGCTCCCCTCCCAGCGCCTCGACCGCGGCCAGCGCGCCCAGCACGTTGTAGACGTTGTACAGCCCCGGCAACGGGTTTTTTACCGTGGTATCGCCGACCGTGAATTCCGAACCGAAAGTACGCAGGGAGATATTTGTGGCCCGGATATTAGCCCGGTCGTTTTCGATCCCGAACAGGATTTTCTCCGCCGGGGCGGCGGACAGATCGAGCCGCATGGTGTTGGGGCAGTCGGCGTTGAGCGCGAGCGCCCCGGAGGTATTGGCGCAGAATGCCTGGAACATCGGCAGAAGTTTGTCCAGCTCGTGGTGGTCCCGGTCGATATTGAGCACCACGCCGACCTCGGGAGTGTAACCACTCACCGTGCCGTCGCTCTCGTCGGTCTCGGCCACGTAAAGATCGCTGTCGCCGGCGAGGCAATTGCCAGTGGTCGGGCCGCCGATAAAGTTCACCGGGGCGGCTCCGCCGATAAAATTGGGACTGAAACCGAGTTCGGCCAACACCCAGGCGGCCAGACCGCTGGAAGTGGATTTCCCGCTCGTGCCGGCGAAACACACTCCCCGATGGGAGTTGACAATCGCCTGGAGCAGCTCCGGGCGGACGATTACCGGGATGCCGAGTTCAGCGGCGCGGGCGAAGTCCGGCGTATCAGGCTCCACCGCGGCCGAGACAACCACCGCGTCCAGGCTGTCGGTTACGCCGGAGCCGTCCTGGGGAAACAGCGCGATATTCTGGGATTCGAGTCTGGCGAACAGTGCTGGATTGCCGCCGCGGTCGCGGTTGCGGTCGCTGCCGCTTACCTTGGTCCCGCCGCCGGCCAGCAGCTGGGCCAGCGCACTCATCCCGCTGCCGCCGATTCCGCTGAAAAATATATTCTGCAGTTTGTCCAGTTCGAGACTCATCCCGTTAGATCCGTTAAGCAGTTTTGTTTCGTGAGCTGACTGTAAAAAACCTGTCGAACAGCAGCGCCGCAGCGACCGTGATCGAGCAGCCGACGAACACGTTCCAGGTCCAGGCAAGAGAGGTGAACGCCAGCACAAGCGCTATGCCGGCAACCCCGCAGGCCGCCCCGAAAATCACCGGGCGCTGGCCTTTGATCGGGGAGAACAGGCCGAGCAGGAACAGAGCCAGCAGGGGGCCGTAGGTGTAGCTGGCTACTTTCAGGCCGGTCTCCAGCACCGAGCCCCACCCGCCGGCCATCAGGGCCACACCGGCCAGGGCCGCGCCCCAGAACACCGTGAACGCCCGGCTGAGCCCCAGGTAGTTCTCACGGGGCCGATTGCCGCCGCTCAGCGGCCGGATAACATCCATCACGGTGGTGCTGCTCAGGGCCTGGATTCCCGAGTCGAGCGTTGACATCGCCGCCCCGAACATCGAGGCCACCACCAGCCCGGCGGCTACCGGCGGGAAGTGGTTGATGATGAAATGCAGGAAAATCCGGTCGGGGTTTTCGAAGGCGACCGACGGGGGATTGAGCTGGTAATAGTAGTAGAGCAGCACACCGATCACCAGGAACAGCAGGAACTGGGGGATGATTATCACCCCCGAGCAGATCAGCGCCTTCCGGCCCTGGCTCAGACTGCGGCTGGTCAGCAGCCGCTGGGCCAGCATCTGGTCCGTGCCGTGGGAAGCCATCCCGTGCACCGTCCCGCCGATCAGCCCGGCCCAGAGCGAATACATGTCGCCGGGGTCGAACCGGAGGTCGAACAGGCGCAGCTTGCCCTCGGCCGCCGCCGTGGTGAACACTTCGCCCGCGCCGCCGGGAAACATTCCGACCAGCAGCCACAGCGCCAGCACGCCGCCGCCGAGCATGATCGCCGCCTGGAGCACATCGGTCCAGATCACCGCGCTGATCCCGCCGGCCCAGGTGTAGATTATCGTCACGACCGCCAGCACCACGATCGCCCAGGCAACCTGTTCGAGGCCCAGCACGGCCGCCAGCACCAGCGCGCCGGCGTACAGCCTGACTCCACTGCCCAGCACCTGGGTGACAAAGAACAGCCCGGCAGCGATTCCCCTTACCGCCCCGCCAAATCTGTCGGAGAGGAAACTGTAGACCGTGTACGTGTCCCGTTCCAGAAACGCGGGCAGGAACCAGGCGGCCAGCAGAATCCTGGCCAGCAGGAAACCCAGGGCGAGCTGGAGGAACTGGAGGTCGCCGGCGTAAGAGAGCGCGGGCACGCCGATAAAGGTGAGCACGCTGGTTTCGGTGGCGACCACCGAGAGACAGATCGCCCACCAGGGGATGTTACGGTTGCCCAGGAAATAGGCCCGGCTGTCGGTCTGGAACCGGCTGAGCCAGATGCCGAATCCGGTAATGACCGCCAGGTAGATCAAGATCACCGTGATGTCGACTGCCGAAAGTCCCAAGCGGCTTCCCGGGTTGGGGGTTGGAGCGGTATGAATGACGTGGGTATAAATATGGGGCGGCAGCGGACGGGCGCAATATTATTCGCAAGAACTGACCGACAAGTGGATGGGGGCTCAGGCCTGCTTGGTCTGCTCGATATTCTTGGAGGAGGGTTTCTCGCGGTAGGCCTTGATCAGCGACTGGTAGGTTTCGAGAAAGCTGTCCAGGGCCTCGAGAATGTTTTCGATTTCCCGGACCTTGAAATCGACGATACAGTCGCGGCGGAACTCGTAGTTGCCGTACTTGGTGAAAATATAGTCGAACAGCAGGCGGATCGTGGCCAGCTTGTCATGGACGTCATCGCTGAAATTGACCACGTACTTGGAGGATTCGAGATTGACCATGGCTTTCTGCAGGTCAAGATACGCTTTCTGGCTGTCGGCCATGTCCCGCTCGACCTTCTTCATGGCATCTCCAACTGAATTATATATAATGCAACAACCATATTCTAATATACTAAGATAATTGTTGCTGTCAAGTTCCCCCGGCTCTTTTCTCTCTTAGGTTATACACTAAAGCAGTCTCGCTGACAACCTATTTTTTTCAGAGCGCGGCCGCAGGCAATTCCCGTTTTACCGGTGTTTGCGGCCAAGTGATTGGAACATCAGGTGTTGCATTGCAGAACCTTGGCAGGAGCGGATTGAAGGAAGTTGACAGGAGAGTTCAACCCGGGGGCCGGACAAGAAAAGACCGCCGGAAACCGGCGGTCTTTTACTTGATTTATCGATCCGGCACAGGCGGGGTGAAAATCAGCCCGGCAGCATGACGAGTTCGTGCTCCGGGCCGCAAAAAGCCGGCTGGGGTATACCGGCCGACACCACCGCCGGAGCAAGCTCAGCACTCTGGGTGAAAAAAGTGGTGGAGCAGTGTTTGCACACCATGCTGCGATATCCGTGCGAGGCGGCGCCCTCAAAAAACGTGTCGAAACTTTCTGCCTTCAATGCCCCCAGATCACAGAATTTGCACATTATACCTCCACTCGATAGAATTTTTTCGTAAATAAGCCTCCTGATTAATTAATCGACCCGGGTGGAGATGGACTTTAATAAAAGGAATGGAGCAACCGGCCGGGTGAGTTTGTTAAGTGGAGCCGATAAAAGTGCTGCGGAGACAAAGCCGGCTTGAGAGGAGCGTCAATCGATTATTACACCGATTCGCTCGAAGCGGGGCAGGAACATCCGGCGGTTCCAGCTGAAATAGAGGATCACCGGCCGTCCCTTGATCAGCTCCTCGGAGACGAACCCCCAGTAACGGCTGTCGCTGGAGTAGTCCCGGTTGTCGCCGAGGCAGAAATAATGGCCCTCGGGAACGTAGAGCGGACCGAAATTGTCGCGGGTGGGAGCGTAGTTGCCGCCGTGACGGCGATGTCCTTCCTCGGTGAGGTAGTTCCGCTGCCAGGCAAACCGTGAACTGCCCGAACTTCGTCCCCGGGAACGCTGGATATTCGGGTCCGCGTTCTGGACATATGCCTCGTCCTGCTGAACTCCGTTGAGATAAAGCACCTTGTCATGCATCTCCACCGTATCTCCGGCAACCGCCACGCAGCGTTTGACATAATCCAGGGAGCGGTCGAGAGGGTACTCGAAAACCACGATATCCCCGCGCTCGGGAGAATCGTAGCCCGGAATCCGGAAACTCGGCAGCTCGGTGCCGACAAACGGGATGCGATGAGGAGTGCTGGCGCCGAAGGCCAGCTTGTTGACCAGCAGGAAGTCGCCGACCAGCAGCGTTTTCTCCATCGATCCGGTCGGGATCTTGAACGCCTGGACCAGGAACGTGCGGATAATCAGGAACAGCAGCAGAGCCAGCCCGATACTTTTAGCCCATTCTTTCAATGCGAAGGAACTCCGGATAATTTTCAAATGAAAAAGCGGGCGCCGGCCGAAGCCGGTCCCGCCTGGCGATAATGCGATCTAGCTCAGCGGTCCGTCGATACCCTGCCCGGTCAGTCGTTAGTTGAGGAATGACTGCAGGGCCCGGCTGCGGGAAACGTGGCGCAGACGGCTGATCGCTTTTTCCTTGATCTGCCTGACACGCTCGCGGGTAATACCCAGCACCGAGCCGATCTGTTCGAGCGTCATCGGTTCCTGGCCGCCGAGGCCGAAATAGAGGCGCAGGATTTTGGCCTCGCGCTCTTTGAGCGTACTCAGCGAATTCTCGATCGCGCCGGACAGGGCGTTTTCGAACGCATTTTCGGCCGGGTCGCGGTTGTAGTTGTCCGGCAGGTAGTCCAGCAGACGGTTGTCCTCGCCGGGCGTAAGCGGTGCGTCGAGCGAGAGGTACGACTGACTGATCGTGAGGGTCTTGCGCACTTCCTCGAGGCTGATATCCATCCCCTCGGCGATCTCCTCGACAGTCGGCTTGCGGCCCAGTTCCTGGGTCAGACGGTTGCTTTTCTTGCCGATCTTGTACAGGGTGCCGGCCCGGTTGAGCGGAACGCGGACAATCCTGCTCTGTTCGGCCAGAGCCTGGAGGATGGCCTGCCTGATCCACCAGACGGCGTAGGAGATGAACTTGATACCCTTGGTCTCATCGAATTTATGGGCGGCGCGGATCAGGCCCACGTTGCCCTCGTTGATCAGGTCGGCCAGCGACACGCCCTGGTTCTGGTATTTTTTGGCCACGCTGACTACGAACCGCAGGTTGCTGCGGGTCAGTTTTTCCAAGGCTTCCTGATCGTTTTTGTGGATTCTTATCGCCAGCTGGATCTCGTCCTCGCGTTTGAGCAGCGGATAGTTGCTGATCTCCTTGAGATACAAATCCAGCGAACCCTCATCGAAATAGGATTTTTGGGACTGGCTTGCTTTCATCTAGTTCGGCTCCTTGGATTTAATCAACTCGAAATAGGAGTTTCTGACGTCATACGAGTACGATTTATCGGAACCGGCGGCCGGCACCGTCGGATCGCAGCCTCAGTCGATCAGGTGACCGATCCGGTCAAAGCGTGGGATCAGTTGGCTGCTGTCCCAGCTGAAATACAGAATCACGGGCGTTCCTTCAATCAGCTTGCGGTCGACGAACCCCCAGTAACGGCTGTCGCTGGAATGGTCGCGGTTGTCTCCCATGCAGAAATACTGTCCCTCGGGCACGGCCAGGGGGCCGAAATTATCGCGGGTCGGGTGATAATCCCCTTCCCGGCCGCACAGGTAGTCGTACTGCCATTTGAAATTGCCGGAAAAGAACGTGTCCTCTCCCTCACGGTAGATCGTGGGGTCGAGGTACTGGGCGTAGGGTTCGTCCTGAGGCACGCTGTTGATATACAGCACCTTGTCCCGCATTTCGACAGTATCGCCCGGTACGGCCACGCAGCGCTTCACGTAATCCAGCGAACGATCGAAAGGGTATTCGAACACGACGATGTCGCCCCGCTGGGGCGAATCGTAGCCCGGGATCCTTAATTCCGGCAACTCCACCCCGAGCCACGGCAATCTGTGCGGGGTTGTCGCGCCGTAGGCCAGCTTGTTGACAAGCAAAAAATCACCCACCAGCAACGTGTTCTCCATCGAGCCGGTGGGAATTTTAAAGGCCTGGACAAAAAAAGTGCGGATCAACAGAAACAGGATAAAAGCTAAACCCAGGGACTTAACCCATTCCTTCAAATTCAGACTCTCCAGTAACGATTCACTGCCGGCAATGTTACCGCATAAAAAGCCAGCTACGATTCCGGCAGCCGCTACGAAAAATTTATCAACGGACCAAGCTAACCCGGTCCTCACAAAACCCAACTGTTAAAACCTATAAATTTAATATAAAACAGGCTGTTTGTCAATCCCTTATTTGATTGCAAGGCAGGGTGTTTTACTCCACCGTCCCGCGGAGGCTGCGGCTGAACTTAAGCTGGGCTACTTTCCGCTCCGGGATGTCGATCGGCTTGCCGCTGCGGGGGTTCCGGCCCTTGCGCGCGCTGTGCACTGCGGTGGAAAACGTGCCGAAGTTCTTCAGTGTCACCTTGCCGCCATCGGCCAGCGCGCTGCCGATACTTTCCAGGAAAGATTCCACCAGCTGTTTGACCGTCCGGCTGTCACGGCCTGTTTTTTCAGCGACACGCATTACAAGATCTGCTTTGGTCACGTTGGGACTGGGGACCATCAGGCGTTCGGCCGGGAAGGCCTCCAGTTGCTTCTCCAGTTCATCGCGGCTCAGCTTGGTGGTTGCGACCAGCAGTTGGCCGAGCCTGAAATGGCTCCTTTCGGCTTCTTCCCTGAGCCGGGTAATCTGCTGTTTGGTCAGCAGGCCCAGAGCCAGGGCGGCATCGGTAAAACTCTCGTCGGACTTGTCCATGTGGTCCAGGATTTCTCCAACCTGCTTGAAGCTGATCATTTCCTGGGCCAGCGCGGTAGCCCCGAGGGTGTCCTCCAGTACCTCCTGCAGCAGCAAAGCTTCCTCGATGTCAGCCTGGGTTACCTTGCCCATTCTGACCAGGTATTGTCCAAACAGCTCCTTAGCCATTTTTTCTCCGGCGGGGAAAGTATCCTCAGGCAGCGGAAACCCTCACTGCCCTGACGGGATTGCGCTAAGACTTTACCATAAATTCATGGAGCTTGTCAAGTTATCAATCGATAAATCTTTCGCCTCCTCGACACCAGCCGCCAAACCGGAAGTGGAGCTGGCAATGCGTTGGTCCGGTTATATTTACAATCGAGTCGCAGCATTGTTCCATCACCGGCTAAAACTCTGTCCGCTGCCTTGAAAAACAGTCCGGTTGCATGGCGGATGATGGATAATTATATTTCCCCGCACGGTAACTATCGGCCGGAGGCGAGAGAACTTTGGCAGATTCGGTTTCAATGATAAGTGCGGGAGGCGGAAGAGATGAGCCAGCATTACAGACAACTGATAGTCGGCAGCGGAGCGGCGGGCCTGAGTGCGGCAATCTACTCGGCGCGGGCCTCGCTCGAACCGCTGGTGTTTGAAGGCAACCAGCCCGGCGGCCAGTTGACCACAACCACCGAAGTCGAAAATTTTCCGGGCTTCGAGGAGGGTATCCTCGGGCCGCAGTTGATGGAGATCATGAAGAAGCAGGCCGTGCGATTCGGCGCCAGCTTCGCCAGCCGGAATGTCAGCGGGCTGGAGCGTGACGGCGACCTACTGAAGCTTACCGCCGGCGGTGATCTTTACACGGCGGACAGCCTGATTATCGCCACCGGGGCCAGGCCGAAAATGCTGGGTCTGGAGAACGAGAAAAAATTCATGGGCCGGGGCGTGAGCACCTGCGCCACCTGCGACGCTTTTTTCTACCGCGGCAAGGAAGTGACCGTTGTCGGCGGCGGGGACAGCGCTATGGAGGAGGCCGGGTTCATCAGCAAGTTCGCCACTAAGGTCACCCTGGTCCATCGCCGCGACCAGCTCCGGGCCAGCCGGATCATGCAGGACCGCGTGCTCAGAAACGAGAAGATCGATGTAGCGTGGAACACCGTGGTCGCCGACGTGCTGGGCGATGAGGAAAAAGGCGTTTATGCGGTGATGCTGGAAAACGTGAAGACCGGCGTGAAAACCGAGCACCCCACCGACGGCTTCTTCCTGGCGATCGGCCATATCCCCAACAGTGAGCCGTTCGAGGGCGCGATCGACCTGGACGGCGACGGCTATATCCTGGTCACGGGAGGCACCGCTGCCAGCATGGATGGCGTGTTCGCCGCGGGCGACGTGGTCGATCACGTCTACCGCCAGGCGATTACCGCCGCCGGCATGGGCTGCATGGCCAGCCTGGATGCCGAGAAATATCTGGCTGCTTTGGAATAAACGGCCTTGAATTGAAAAAGCCCTCCCCGGCAATGGGGGAGGGCTTTTTTTGTTGTGCTGGCTAACCGGACCGTGTCCTACTCAGGGAAGTAGTTATACTCCTCCTCAAGGTCCAGTAATTCGATAGCCTCACGGCTGGGTCTTGGTTTGAAATCCGCCGTTTCGTAGTATTTCCCCTGTTCCCATTTGAGTTCTTTCCCTGAAATGCGCGGGTCGTCCGTAGCGCTTAAATACTCGTTCAAGGCGTTCGACAACTCTTCCCTTTGCGCCTGGCAGTCCGCCGATTCGGCGAGATTGTTCATCTGGTCAGGATCGCTGCGCAGATCGTAAAGCTCCTCCTCCGGACGTTTAGCGAAAGCCAGGTCGAACAGCGGCTTTATCTCCGGCTCGTCTCGATGGGCCAGCAGGTGGATTTTTGTCGGGGCCGGGTAGTGCAGCATGTGGGCATCGCAATCGCCGAACAGCGGCGGGTCGCCGCCGGGCCAGCGCTCGGGCTCGTAATTCCTGATATAGAGGAAATCCCTGGTCCGGATCGCCCGCCCCGGATAGCCCAGGCCGTTCATGCGGCACAGAGCATGCCGTTCCCTGGCGGTAAACACGCGGTTCCTGGCTGGATCGATCCGGCCGGAGCGGGAACTGAAGAGCAGATTGGTCAGACTTCTGGCGGTCATCTCAGCGGGAACGGGAACTCCGGCGATTTCCAGAAACGTGGGGGCGAGATCGTTCAGGTTGATAAGATCGTCCACGGTCCTGCCTTCCTGAATCTGCCGCTGCCAGGAGAAAATCAGCGGGATCCTGGTGCCGAAATCGTAAAGGTTCGCCAGGCCTCGCGGCATCTGCCAGCCGTTGTCGCTGCAGATTACGATCAGGGTCTTTTCCCGTTGCCCCGAGGCGTCGAGCGTGCGGAGGATTTCGCCGACCTCGGCGTCGAATTTCTGAATTTCAAAATAATAATCGCAGATATCCCCCCGCACCGCGTCGTTATCCGGCAGGTAGGAGGGCACCTCCACCTCGGCCGGGTCCATCCCTGATCGTTCTCCCGAACCGAGTTCATACGGCCTGTGCGGGTTCTGGCTGCTGAACCAGTAACACCACGGCTGATCGGAAAGATTCTTCTCCAAAAATTCGCCGAAGGAATTATACGTTCTGCCGCCGTGATTGTATTCACGGCCGCTCTCGGCGACACTGCCCGGCCCCCAGCCCTTGCCCTGGGAGCCGACATGGTACCCTGAAGCCTCCAGCAGGTCGGTGTAAAAGGGGAACATATCCGGCAGGATTCCCCACAGATTAGCACCTTCTTCCAGCCGCCAGATATCCTGCCCGCTCAGCATGCCCGCCCGCGCCGGACTGCACGACGGGGCGGCGCAGAAAGCATGGCTGAATTTCACTCCCTGGGCCGCTATCCTGTCGATATTCGGCGTTTGCACCACCCGGTCACCATAACATCCAAGGTGGTTCCACGAATGATTGTCGGACATGAGCAGCAGGATGTTCGGGCGCACTTTTTTGTTCCCGGCCCGGCAGGCCGGTCCCAATACCAGCAGGGGCAGCACGGTTTTAAGCATTTGGCGACGGTTCAAGCTCATGGTCCGCTCCTAGCCGATAAGATACCATAGCTCAACTGCGGGAGTGTTTCGCTTCCCAATAATACTAATTGAAACTGATTTATCAACGAAATTTCACTCTCTGTGGTTGCAGCCAGACATGTGTACGCTTGCTTAAACCTGCAATTCGGCAACTCCTGCGGCTTGCCGTGTGGTATCCAGACTGTTTTCAACTGGTTGTGATCGGGGGGAAAAGAAGCGGGGTACTCGGACGTCCCGGTGCAGGTGCGGACTTTATTACTCAGCGAATCTTGTCCATGTTCCTGTGGATCTCCAGCAGCTTGTACTGATTGTCAGCGCGTGATTTGAGCACGGATGCCACCCGCGCACGCTCTGCGCCGCCGTAGCCGTTGAGGTCCATCGCCTCGTTGAGGAACGCCAGTTTCTCGGCGACCCCGGCTGTGGCCTCGCGGGCGGCGAGCCTGTCGATATAGCGCGCGGTCATCTCACTGCTGGTCACGAGATCCGCGAACGCGGTCATCTGCCCATGGTTCAGGATTTCCGCCAGCAGCCCGAACAGCGCTCCGGCCATCACGTCCGGCTCACGGGGAGCCAGCTTGTAGTTGGCCATTTTACGCACTCCGGCTCTCCCGGCGGACTTCCCTGCCGCGCGAGCGGGCCTGCTGCCTGCGTTCCGGCGGCCGGCGATCCTCACCATTTCGGCCGTCAGCAGCACGGCGCCAAGCAGGATCAGGAACCAGATTTCCACGGCCATCTCTCAGCTCTCCTGTCAGCAGATTTTTCCATCGCCTGAACACAACTACCCGGCCGCCTGAGCTCGCCTGCGGCGCAACCGTGCTATTCGCACAGCACGGCCGGCGGCTGCCGGGATAACAAGCAAGATTCATTCCCGCCGCTGCGCACCGTGCGATTGCAGTTGTGCGCGGGGATGTTCATTTATATTATACGTGTCAATCCGCCGAAACAGAAAATATTAATTTGCCATGCACGGGAGTAACAGTTGAGCGGCAACCGTAAAAAGTTCGAGAGCCTGAAAGCAAGCATGATCGGCGCGCACCCCGACGACTGCGAGCTGAAAGCCGGGGCCACGGCCGCGCTGTGGGCCGGGCAGGGAGCGAGCGTGCAGTTGTGGGAAATGTTTCTCTGTTGAGCTGGAGTCTCAACGGGATCTTAGCTTAAAGTAAGCGAGGAGGAATGCGGTGAGAGTGATCATGATCGGGGCGCACCCCGATGACAGCGAGTATTACGCGGGCGGGACTGCCGCCATGTGGGCGGCCTCGGGCGTGGACGTGCAGATTGTCGCGATCTCCGGCGGCGACGCCGGCCATCAGAGTGAGGGCGGCGGCGCGCTGGCCCGCCGGCGGGCGATTGAGAGCAGGAAGAGCGCGGAGATTCTGGGTGTGAGCTGGCGTACGCTCGATTTCCACGACGGCGGGGTTATCCCCAGTATCGAGGTGCGCGAGGCGGTGATCCGCGCGATCAGGGACTGGCAGGCGGATATCGCGATTTCCCACCGCCCCAACGACTACCACCCCGACCATCGCTATGCCGGGATGGTCATGCAGGATGCGGCCTACCTGGTGGCCGTGCCCAATATCTGCCCGGATACCCCCCGGCTGGAGAAAAACCCCGTGTTCATGTACTTCCTCGATGAGTTCCAGAAACCACAGCCGTTTCGCGCCGACGTGGCCGTGGACGTGACCGGGGTTATGAAAACCAAGTACGACGCCCTGCATGCGATGGACAGCCAGATGTACGAGTGGCTGCCCTGGATGGACGGCCGCCTGGATGAGGTGCCCGACGATATGCCGGGCAGGCGCGCCTGGCTTGAAACTTACCTCGGCCCGGACTTTGTCCGCTGGACAGACAACCACCGCGAAGCCCTGGCCGAACGCTACGGCGACAGCTACGCGGCCAAGGTGAAATTCGGCGAGAGTTTCGAACTCTGCGAGTACGGCCGCCAGCCCACCCGCGATGAGCTGTGGGAGATGTTTCCCCGCTGAAGATGTTATTCTACCCGTGCGGACCGCCGGACCGGCCGCCCGCGACTGGATTCATTACAGCCGACAGGAGTTGGAGCGATGATGAAGCGGATTACCGTGAAACTGAGCAGACTGGCTGCGCTGGCGCTGGTACTGTCCCTGCCGTCGTTTACCGCGGCCCAGACCGTTTACCGGGGCGGCAAGGCGCCCGGGTGGACGGGCGAGGAGCTGCGGGTAATCATGATCGGCGCACACCCGGATGACGCCGAGGTCAAGGGCGCCGGGACCGCCGTGCTCTGGGCGAAAGCCGGGGCCAAGGTGCAGCTTGTGGCGGTGGCCAACGGCGATGCGGGCCATCAGAGCGAGGGCGGCGGCGCACTGGCCCGCAGACGCGCGGCAGAGAGCAGGCGCAGCGCCGAGATCCTGGGCGTAAGCTGGCGCACCCTGGGGTTCCACGATGGCGAGCTGGAGCCGACCCTGGAGGCGCGCGAGGCGGTGATCCGGGCCATCCGCGAGTGGCAGGCGGATATCGTGATCACCCATCGCCCCAACGACTACCACCCCGACCATCGCTACACCGGCGTGATTGTCCAGGACGCCGCCTACCTGGTGGCCGTGCCCAATATCTGCCCGGAGACACCCCGCGTGGAGCACAACCCGGTGTTCATGTACTTCCGCGACGGGTTCCAGAAACCGAATCCGCTGAGCGTTGACGTGGCGGTGGATGTGGACCCGGTGATGGACCTGAAATGGCGCAGCATAGATGCAATGGACAGCCAGATGTACGAGTGGCTGCCCTGGATCGCCGGCTACCTGAGCGAGGTGCCCGCGGGCAAGGCCGCCCGGTTCGAGTGGCTCAAGGGCTGGCGCGGCCCCGGCATGCGCAGCTGGACCGACCAGGGCCGCGAGACCCTGGTGGCGCGCTACGGCAAGGCCCACGCCGATAAGGTGGAGTACGCCGAGATTTACGAGCTCTGCGAGTACGGCCGTCAGCCCTCGCGCGAGGAACTCTGGGAACTGTTTCCCAAATAACCGCGTACGGGGAGTACCCCTCGCGCACTTTCGCTTTTCTAGATATTATGTATGGGCGGACCCCACCGGTCCGCCCGTTTGTTTAGCTATTCGGTTTTCAGCTGTTCACCAAAGGAGCTGGGAGATGGACAGAACTTTTGGATTCAGACGGATGCTGGCCGTTGCATTCGTGCTTGCCTTTGCAATGGCCTCCGCTGCCGCCGCCGAGCCCCTGCGGGTGATCCTGGTGGGCGCGCACCCGGATGACGCCGAGTACGCCGGCGGGGGCACCGCCGCGCTCTGGGCCGAGGCCGGAGCGGAAGTCATGCATGTGGCGGTGACCAGCGGCGATGCGGGCCATCAGAGCGAGGGCGGCGGCGCGCTGGCCCGCCGCCGGGCGGCCGAGAGCAGGCGCAGCGCGGAGATTCTGGGCGTAAGCTGGCGCACCCTGGGTTTCCACGACGGGGAGCTGGAGCCGACCCTGGAGGCCCGCAAGGCGGTTATCCGGGCCATCCGCGAGTGGCGGGCGGATATCGTGATCAGCCACCGCCCCAACGACTACCACCCCGACCATCGCTACACCGGCGTGATTGTCCAGGACGCGGCCTACATGGTGGCTGTGCCCAATGTCTGCCCCGAGACCCCACGCCTGGAGAAAAACCCCGTGTTCATGTATTTCCGCGACCGGTTTACCAAGCCCTACCCGTTCAGCCCGGACGTGGCTGTCGATTTCGGCAGGGTGGTCGATAAGAAAATCCGCTCGCTGGCCGCCATGGAGAGCCAGCTTTTCGAGTGGGGACCGTGGATCGGCGGTGGCGACCCCTCGGCTGTTCCGCGAAGCGAGCAGGCCAGGATAGCATGGATGAAGGACGACTGGGTTCCCGCCCGCACGGGCCGCGACAACCCGTTTTACGACCTGCTGGTGGCGCGCTACGGCAAGGCCCGGGCCGACAAGGTGAGCTACGCCGAGGCGTTCGAGCTTTGCGAGTATGGCCGCCGTCCCTCGCGCGAGGAACTCTGGGAACTGTTTCCCAGGTAAACGTGCATGTGGTGCGCCTTCACATTTCCTGATATTATGCAGGGGCGGATCCCGTGTGGCCGCCCTCTAGATTGGAATCAGATGTCTAACTGTTCCCGAAAGGATATGCCGATGAACAGGCCGGCCGGATTCAAACGCCTTATCGCTGTGGTTTTCGTCCTGGTGTTCGCTTTGGTCTCGTATGCAGCCGCCGAGCCCCTGCGGGTAATCATGATCGGCGCCCACCCCGACGACTCCGAGGGCAAGGGCGGAGGGACTGCCGCGCTCTGGTCGGCGGCGGGTGCGAAAGTGCAGCTGGTGTCGGTGACCAACGGCGATGCAGGCCATCAGAGCGAGGGCGGCGGCGCACTGGCCCGCCGCCGGGCAGCCGAGAGCATGCGCAGCGCCGAAATTCTGGGCGTAAGCTGGCGCACCCTGGCGTTCCACGACGGGGAGCTGGAGCCGACCCTCGAGGCGCGCAAGGCGGTGATCCGCGCGATCCGTGAGTGGCGGGCGGATATCGTCATCAGCCACCGCCCCAACGACTACCACCCCGACCATCGCTACACCGGCGTGATCGTCCAGGACGCGGCCTACATGGTGGCCGTGCCCAATATCTGCCCCGAGACCCCGCGCGTGGAGCGCAACCCGGTGTTCATGTATTTCCGCGACCGGTTCACCAAGCCCTACCCGTTCAGCCCGGACGTGGTGGTGGATATCGGACCCGTGATCGAGAAGAAGGTGCGGGCGATAAGCGAAATGGAAAGCCAGATGTTCGAGTGGGGACCCTGGATCGGCGGGCGCGACCTGAGCACTATTCCCACCGGCAAGGAGGAGCGGTTCCAGTGGATGATGTCCCGGCGGGGCCGGGCGCGGGTGGGGGCGGAGAACCCGTATTACGAGCAGCTGGTGGCGCGCTACGGCAAAGCGCATGCGGACAAGGTGGGCTACACCGAGGCGTTCGAGCTCTGCGAGTACGGCAGGCGGCCCAGCAGGGAAGAACTTTGGGAGTTGTTCCCGAAGTGAGAAATGAGAGAAATTATTATCAACTACGGTTCCCCGGAGCTTCACCCGAGGTTAACCGAATTAATTTCTTTGATTTATAAATACTGTCGGTATAAAGTGCAAAGATTATTTTAACATGAACCAGAAAAACATTGTTATTAATGATTAGAGCGCTTAAGTTGGCATGAAATAAAAGAATCTCTTGCTTAAGGCCAGAAAAGGCGAAAACCGGACATCGAAATTGAGGAACAGGCCTTAGGAGTTTCTTTTAACTTTTATAAAGTTAATATTTTGACGAGAGCACCACGAACTATCCAAGGTTTTTCTTAATAGTTTAGGACCGACGCACGAGCAAGGCAGGCTAAAATTCCTTAATCGGTTTTGCGTAGCTTAACAGGCAGAGTGAATAGATATTTATAGCAAAAAGGCAAAGCGATAATGATACGCATTGAGATACTGACAGTCTTTCTTACAATGCCCCTTACTGTGGCGGTCATGCAGTTCATGACTAACCCCCAGAAGGATCTGTGCACCCTTGGCATTTTTCTGTACTTCGTCATCAACAGCATTCGATTCTTCCAAGGAGATGTGAATCTCTATGCTGATCTCAGTATTTCACAGAAGGACGACCTCGCTGCCAGCCACAATGCAGTTTCCTTCTTTATAGGGGTAGCGTCGAAGTTTTGTTTCCTCTTGGCGGCTTACTGCATTGCGGATAGTGTTGCGTTTTTTGCATATAATGGTCTTTGTTACTTGTTTGACTTATTTTGGCTTACGATTCTCAATCGGACGGTAGATCCGACTAAACCCCGTGGAGGACACCTGCTTGGGCTTTTCAAGAGTTGGCTAATACTTGACGGGATTGAGGCAATTATTTCTTTTGCTATGTCAATCGTAATCTACAAATTGAGTTATGATCCTAAACCAAAGGAATACCTGGAGATTGGCACACTTGGTGTGCTTGGTCTTCTTTTAGCCATTGATTACTTGTTCAACGCGCGACACTATTTCCAGAAGCGAAATGCACAGCAATAGGAAAGAATCGTGAGAATTGTTGTTGTTGACAATTTGCATCTTGACCCTGAGAACCGTCAGCGGCTTAAAAATCTAGGCGAAGTAGTGATATACAAAAATGATACTTACAATCAGGAACAAGTCATTCAAAGATTGCAAAATGCCAATATAGGCTTGATTCTATTTTCAAGAATAACTGATAGAGTACTTACAATGTGTCCCGATCTCAAAATGTTATCTTTGTGGTGCTCAGGTACCGACCACATTGATTTGACATCAGCTACAAAGCATCGTGTTCTTATCTGCAACGTACCGGGATATGCGGAAGTTGCAGTGGCTGAACACGTTTTCGCAATGATTTTGGGGATTCTGCGGCACATCCCTCAGGCGGATAAACATGTTCGAGATGGTCAATTTAATTGGTCGGCTTTTTGTGGGCACGAATTGTGCGGCAAGACACTGGGTATTTTCGGGTTGGGAAAAATTGGCTCTTGTTTGGCTCGTATTGCGCACGGTTTCGGCATGAAGGTAATCGCTTGCTCGAAAACGCACAGGAAAAGAAAAGAAAACGAATTAGGAGTGACCTATGTTTCTATGGATAACCTCCTTCGTGAGAGCGATGTTGTCAGCGTGCATGCCGCTTTGACTTCAGAAACAGAATCAATCTTTGGAGAGCCTGAATTCCGCAAAATGAAATCCTCTGCTTTGTTTGTGAATACGGCTCGTGGGGGAATTGTAAAATATCCAGAGCTTGCAGACGCATTGATGCGTGGTGAGATAGCCGGAGCATGTATCGACGTATACTCTCATGAACCTCCTTCAGAGGAAGTGAGCTTATTTTCTCCGCTTAATGTCATCATGACACCACACATTGGTTATAACACTGAAGAGGCTGTTCGAAGATGCACGACGGTTTGTGTTGACAATGTGGAACGCTTTCTGGCTGGCCAACCATTGAATAACGTCAACGATCTGGAGAAAGGTTGCTAACACAGGAAGACTTTGATTAAAAAAGGTGTTCACCCATGTCAGTCGGCGTTTATTAATCAATCACTACCTTGCTTTTTTTAAATCCATAATACTCATCCGTCCTGTGGGCAACGAGCCCCTCACCCAATCTTCTCCATCCCCCGCATATACGTTCGCAGCACCTCGGGGACTCTCACTGTCCCGTCGGGGTTCTGGAACGTTTCCAGGATCGCGATCACGGTGCGCGGCAGGGCCAGCCCGGAGCCGTTGAGCGTATGGACATACTCCGGTTTTTCCCGCGGCCCGGCCCGGAAGCGGATCCCGGCGCGGCGGGCCTGGAAGTCCTCGAAATTGCTGCACGATGATACCTCCAGATAACGCTCCACTCCCGGCGCCCAGACCTCGATGTCGTAGCACTTGGCCGCGGCGAAAGATATATCGGCGGTGCACAGACTCAGCACGCGGTAGTGCAGGCCCAGGCGCTGGAGCATATCCTCGGCGTTGCCCAGCAGGGTCTCGAGTTCATCGTAGCTCGTCCCGGGCCGCACGAATTTGACCATCTCCACCTTGTCGAACTGGTGGACCCGGAACAGCCCGCGGGTGTCCTTGCCGTAACTGCCGGCCTCGCGGCGGAAACAGGGGGTGTAGGCGGTGTAGCAGATCGGCAGGCTGTCGCCGTCCAGGATCTGTTCGCGGTGGATATTGGTCACCGGAACCTCGGCGGTGGGGATCAGGAACAGGTCGTCGCGATCAATCCGGTACATGTCCTCTTCCATCTTCGGCAGCTGGCCCGTGCTGGTCATGCAGTCGCGGTTGACGATAAACGGCGGCGAAACCTCGGTATAGCCGTGTTCGGTCACGTGGACGTCGAGCATCCAGTTGATCAGCGCCCGCTCCAACAGCGCGCCGTCCCCGATGAACAGGCTGAACCCGCTGCCGGCCAGTTTGGCGGCCGCACCGAAATCCGCCAGCCCCAGTTGCTCGGTCACCTCCCAGTGGGGCTTGGGCTGCCAGGCCAGGTCGGGTTTCTCTCCCCAGGAGCGGAGTTCGACATTGTCCGCCTCGCTGCTGCCGACCGGCACGCTTTCGTGGGGAAGATTGGGCACTTCCAGCAGCAGGCTGTCCAGTTCCCGTTCCAGATCGGCCAGTTCGGTATCCATCTCCTTGATCCGGCCGGCCACCTCGCGCATCCGCTCGATCAACTCCCTGTCCGGTCCGCCCTGTTTCTTGGCCGCGGCGATCTGCTGGTTGGCCTGGTTGCGCTCGGCCTTGAGGCTTTCGCTCTCGGCCAGCAGGCCTCGGCGTTGCTCGTCGAGCGCCAGCAGGCGGTCGAAATCGATAGCGACCTGCTTGTTGGCCACGCCCCGTTCAACCGCCTCGCGGTTCTGCCTGATATACTTGATATCGAGCATTCGTAGCTTACTCCCTGTGCCGATTGGTTTGCGTAAGGTTATTTCCAGCGGCAGCGGCTCAGGCGCCCTGGGGGATTTCCACGACATGGCCGCCGGGCGGCGGGCTGGCGAGCAGACCCTTGAAGACGTGCTCCAGCCTGAGCGCCTGTTCGCGGCGGCTGAAATTTTCGATTACGAAGCGACGGCCGTTTTCGCCCAGCCGGCGGCATAGCTCGCGGTCCTCGTAGAGCTGGACTATCGCATCGCTCATCTCGTAGAAATTTTCCGGCGACACGTAGACCCCCGCCTCGGCCTCCTCGAATATCCTGCGCGCCTCGCCGTCGACCGAGAGGATGATCGGTATGCCGCAGGCCATGAAATCGAACATTTTCGACGGGATGAACGTGTCGAACACGGTATCGTCCTTGAGCGAGACCAGCAGCACGTCGCTGAGGTTGAGATAGGGCGTAATCCTGTTGATCGGGACCTGGGAGTGGAAGAACACGTTGTTCAGGCGCAGTTCGCGGGTCAGATCGATCAGGCTGCGTTTTACCGGCCCTTCGCCGATCATCAGCAGGGCGATATCGTCGTAATGGCGCAGCAGCTTTGCCGCGTGCAGGGTGGACCACAGGCCCTGGGCGATACCCAGCGTACCGGCGAAGGTAACCACGAACTTGCCGTCCAGCCCCAGGGATTTCTTGAGATCCTTGTCGGTTTGCTGGGGCACGAACAGGTCGACCACGGTCCCGTTGGGGATATAGTGGATTTTCTCCCGGCCTCCCACCTTGTTGCTGATAAAGTCGCAGAACCCGCGGGTGACCGCCACGATCGCATCGGCGTTATTGTACAGGATCTGCTCGATCTTCTCGGCCATCTCCACTATCCGGCGGTTGGAAAGCTCGCCCAGGGCCGTGGCCGCGGCGGGCCACAGGTCGCGCACATCAAGCACGAACTTGCCGCGTTTGAAAATCGACAGGAGGTAGCCGCTCACGCCAACGAACAGCGGCGGGCTGGTGGCGAAGATGATGTCGTACTTGCCCCGGAAATACAGCCCGGCGAAAAAGCTCATCACCATGTAGGAGAGATAGAACAGGATGCGGTTGGCGAAATTTTTCTTCTCCCTGGCCCAGACCCAGACCCGGATCACCCTGATCCCGTCGTACTCCTCCTCGATGAACAGCTGGCCCTGGTATTTCTCGTGGACAATCCCGATCGGGTGGTTGGGCACCTCGGTGATGACGGTTACATCGTGCCCGTGGTCGATCAGGTTGCGGGCGAACTCGTGGATTCGTGTCTGGGTGGCGCCCACCTCGGGGTAGAAATACTGGGTGAGCATCAGGATTTTCATCGAGCCGCCTGGAGCCAAGGAATTACCTGCCGTGTGACGGAACTGCTTCTGTTGTGGATGGTTAAGTTAACCGACGCCGCCGGGCTTGTCAATGCGGATGGAGGCTGGGGTCTCTTGCATGGCCGGGAGACATGATTTATTTTCGCGTTAAGTATTTTCATTCTCCCGGTGAGTGAATCGATGTCTTTCACGCAGAATGTGTACGAACGCCTGCCCCTGTCGCTCCAAAACGTGGCGGTCAGCGCCTATGGCTGGTACTGGAAAAGACTGCGTCTGGGCGGTGTGTTCGAAAGCCGCCTGAACGACTGGCGGGAGCGGGAGAGCTGGAACGACGAGCGATTGCATGGCTGGCAGGTGCGCAGGCTGCGCGAGGTGCTATGCACGGCCTGGGACAGCACGGAGTTTTACCGGCCTTTCTGGACTCCGCATGGCGCAACCCGATCGCACCTGGAGAAATTCGAGCTGGAAGACCTGGAACGCTTGCCGGTTGTAGGGAAAGAGAACCTCAGGACAAGTCCCGGATGCAACTGGCGCGGCGGTCCCGGCAGCCGTGAAGTGGGTTTTGTCCGCTCGACGAGCGGTTCCACAGGCACGCCGCTCAGGGTCGGTTTCAGCCGCGAGGTGTTCCAAGACATTTACGGCGCGGTTGAGGCGCGCTCCTACAACTGGGCAGGTGTGTCAATCCGCGAGTCGCGCTCGATGCTCGGAAGCCGTCCGATCGTTCCAGCCTCGCAGAACGGCCCGCCGTTCTGGCGCTACAACATGTTCGAGCGCCAGGTGTACCTGTCCGGTTTACACCTGTCCTCCTCCTCAGTGGGGGATTATGCCGATGCGCTGAACCGTTTCCGTCCAGTGACCATGACCGGCTATGCCAGCGCCCAAAGCATACTGGCCGGGCTGCTGGAGGCAGCGGGCTTGGAAGTGCACTCGCCGCGGGCGGTAATCGCCACCTCTGACGCGCTGGATGATAAAATGAAGATGACTCTGGAGAGTGTATTCCGCGCCCAGGTGCACCAGAGCTGGGGGCTGGTTGAAAACTGCGCGTTCGCAACGACATGTGAACACGGCAGGTTACACGTGCACCCGGATTTCGGGATTGTGGAGGTGTTGGGTGAGGACAACAGCCGGGCGGCTCCGGGTGAGACCGGGCGGCTTGTCGTCACCGGGCTGACAAACACGACCAGCCTTTTCATTCGCTACGACACCGGAGACCTCGGCGCCTGGAGCGGGGCTCCCTGTCCCTGCGGGCGCGGAACGTTTCCCGTGCTGGCAGAAATTGTGGGCCGGGTGGAGGATGTGGTAGTGGGAGCCAACGATGTACGCTTGCGCCGGTTCGACCGCGTATTCACCGATTTTCCCTCCATCCGCCGCGCCCAGGTGATCCAGGAAAGCCGGGAGCTTGTCCGGGTGCTGCTGGAGGCGGACCCGGATTACGAAAATCGCTTTAGCGGGCAGATCTCCGCGAGGATGCGGGATCTGCTGGGCGCTATGCGGATAGAAGTCGAGAAAGTGGATTCGATACCCCTGACAGCGGGCGGCAAGTTCCGGGCGGTAATTTCCCGTATTTCAGAGGGCGGAGAGTATCAGTCGAGCATGGAATGATAAAGATCGGCCAGGGTCCGGGAGGTTGCCTCGGGATGGTAATAACTTCGCGCTTTCCCGTAATTGGCGGCCCCGATTTTCTTTCGTAGCCCAGGGTCGCGCAGAAGCTGTTCGAGCCTGTCGGCCAACATTCGGCTGTCCCCGACAGGTACGAGAAATCCGTTCACCCCCTCAGCCAGCGCGTCGGGTATCCCGCCGACCGGAGTTGCCACCACGGGCAAGCCAACGGCCATGGCCTCGAGCAAGGCTATCGGCAGCCCCTCTGCCCGGGACGGCAGGCAGAACAGCGCAGCTTTCGCCAGCAGCCCGATCAGTTCCGGCGGGTGCACCTCTCCGAGAAAAATAACCTCGCCGAGATCTCTTTCAGCCACCAGCGACCGGTAAGCGTCGATCCCTCCCTCCTCCTCTTGGTCTCCCGCCAATACGACCGGATTTGTTACGCCGCGCGAACGCAACAGAGACACAGCTTCGAGCAGGACATCCACTCCTTTGCGCGGGCCGACCGAACCGGTGAACACCACTGTCTCTCCGTCTCCCCGGCCACCTTCTGCGCTGAAAAAATTTTCCTTCGCGCAGTTGGGAACGATTTCCAGCCTGGATTCGGTTATCGATCCGCAGAATTCTTTCCAGTAGGAGCTGAGGACGACTATGACATCGGCCCGGTCGAGGATCAACCGGATCAAGGGTTTGAAGCGACTTGCCGTGTAGAATGACTCGAACATCCCTCCGTGCATATGCAGCACGGTCCGTCGCCGGAAAAGGCGGCAGACCAGGAGCAGAACGCCTTTTTCCCAGAAAGACAGGAACGATGAAGAATGGATGTGTGCGATCGATGGACGCTCCGAAAGCAGAAGAGTCAGCAGGCGGACCGCCAGGAGCAGGCTGCCGCCCAGCCGCCGTAATTTCCCGGCTCTCAAACGCGGGCTCAGCGTGGTGTCCAGGCAGATCAGGCGGAACTGTTCGCGCAGCTGGGGACTGGCGAGCTGGCAGGCGACAAAGCTGGCGATCCCGCCGGTCACGGCCGGTGGTTTCGGGCCGACCACGAGGATTGTTTTTTTGTCAGTTTTCAGAACGGTCGGCTCCGCGAGTAGCACGATAAACGGGGGTGAATATGGCGAGTATCTGTTTAACATATTAGGATTATTACCGGACGGCAAGTGGCTCAGGGTAAGCCCATGCCGGCTGTTCAATTGACTGGCGCGGCGGATAATAAACGGTATATTAAGTGGTTACAAGCTTTACCCGTAATTCCAGCCAATGGATAAGCGCAATGAATGTCCGGGCCGATACAGCCGGGGATTACAACTGGATCGTGGTCGCCGCCTCACTTGTCGCGGCGGTGATCAGCCTGATTCTCTACTGGCAACTGCAATTTCCCATCGCCTCTGCTGTTACGGTCGCGCTGGTGTTTCTGGCCGTGGCCGTGGCCCGTCCCTCGGCTGCCCTGGCATTACTGTGCGCCGTGCTGCCGGTGGAGGGTATCGCCGCGGCGAACATCGAGATGACCGAGGTACGCGCGGTGGGGATCGGCGTGTTCGTGATCTGGGTCGTCCACCTGGTGCTTTACCGCAAGCTGATCCGGGTAAACCGGACTTTTCTGCTTGGCGCGGCGCTGGTAGCCTGGGCCGGAGTAAGCTTGCTCTGGGCTACCAATTTTGAGATAACCGGTGCCTACTATTTTACACTGATTCAGGTCCTTTTACTGGCTTTACTGTGTATCAACGTGATCGAGAACGAAACCGATTTCAGGCTGGTGCTCGGCGGCCTCCTGCTCGGGGCGTTGATTACCAGCCACCTGTCGCTGGCCGTTTTCGTGGAAAACGTGGTCGAGCGGGCCAGGACGTTCGAGGCCCAGAATCCCAACTCCTATGCGATGGTTGTCGGGTTTTCGATGCTCGGCGGAATGTACCTGATGCGTTCCATGCGGCGCTGGTGGATCAAGGTCGGGCTGCTGCTGGCAACATTGTTTATGGCCGTGCCCCTGATCCTGGCCCAGAGCCGGACCGCCTGGATGGCGACTGTCGCAGGCTTCGCGGTAATGATTTGGCACACGCGACACCGCGTCCGTAATTTCCTGATCCTGTTCGTTATTACCGCCGGGCTGCTGGCCGGGTTGTTCGCGGCCGGATTGGTCAACATCACTCTGGTGGAACGGACCAGCCAGTTGATGACCATGCGCGAAAAAGGGACCAGCAGGTTCGACGTCTGGATGGTGGCGTCGAACATGATCGCCGACAATCCCGTACTCGGTGTCGGCTACATGCAGTTCCCCTCCAGGTTCAACCAGTACAGGCCAGCCACGCCCTCGATCCGCCGCGACCTGCACAGCAGGCGCGACCCCCACAGCACCTATTTCTCGGTTATCGCGGAACTGGGCATCGTGGGCTTTGCGCTGTTGATGGCCATGCTGTGGAGCGCCTGCCGGGAGGAGAAAATACATCCCGGGGGCAAACCCTGGCTCAGCGATTCGTTCGTTGTGTACCTGATGATGTTTTCGGTCGGGGGTACGCTGCTGCACGCCAAGCTGTTCTGGGTCGGCCTGGCTCTTGCCGCCAAAGCCCGTCACCTGGCGGCTGTCCGGGAGGAGAATCTCGAATGAGCGCCCGGATCGCACTGGTGATCGGTCAACTCGGCCAAGGCGGCGCCGAACGGCAGGCTTACCTGCTGGCCCGGGGTCTGGCGGGTGCGGGCGAGGACGTCCGGGTGTTCTGCCTGTCGGAACATCTAAATCCCTACGGTCCGCGTATCGAGGAGGCCGGTGTGCCGGTTACGGTAATCGCCCGCCGGCGAAGCTACGAGCCCATGCGGGCGTTTCGTCTGGCCTCTGCCCTGCGGAAATATAAAATAGAACTCGTGCATTCGTTTCTCGAATCGGCGACAGCCTACAGTTATCTGGCCTCTTTTTGTTACCGGAAGGCGGTACTGCTGCCCGCGATGCGCAGCCTGCCTGTGGCCGAACCGGCGATCAAGCGCCTGCTGCTGGGCCGCGCCCTGCGCTCATCGCCGCTGGTGCTGGCCAACAGCAATGCAGGGGCACAGGCCTATTCCGGACGCTGCGGCGTGGACCTGTCCCGGTTCGAGGTAGTGGCTAACGCTGCGGAGAAAGTCGCTGAAGTGACCGCCGGGGAAAGGCTGGAGGCCAGGCGGAGGTTCGGGATGTCGGAAACGCGGCCGGTGGTCGGGACGGTGGGCAAGGATGAGCCGGACAAAAACATACCGGCGTTCCTTCGCCTGGTGGGCGGCCTGGGGCATCGTCTGGGCGGAATCTGTTCGGTACTTGCCGGCCGCGGCCTGGACGAGGGCTACGCGGTGCGCAGCGGAGTGCGCCGGCAGAGTACCTGCGAATCGTATTTCCTAGGCGAACTTGACGACATGCGGTTGTTCTACTCCTCGATCGACCTGCTGGTGCTGCCGTCGCTGCGTGAGGGGATGCCCAACGTCATTCTCGAGGCGGCGGCCCACGGCGTGCCGGCGGTGGCGTTCGACGTGGGCGGAGTGAGGGAGGCCGTGGAGCACGGCCGCACCGGCATGATTGTCCCCGCCGCTGACGAGGCCGCGCTGCTGGAGGCGGCAGCGGAGCTGTTGGAGGATGCACAGCGGCGGAAGTCGCTGGGAGAGAGGGCCCGGGAATACACGGCAAAAAAATTCAGCGTGGAAGAGATGGTGGAGAGTACGCGCCGTGCTTACATACGCGCGCTCGGTGGTCAATTAGGGTAGTCCCAGGGACGGAACAACAATTGAAAAATAATTATCATTTAGTTGATTTTAGCAAGCAGACGGCCTACAATTATTAGTACTGCCAAGCATCTACCAGTAATACTTCCTGATATATCAATAAGATAATCTGCCGTAAAGGTACATCCGTAATGCAAAAGATCAACATTCAATTTTTTATCTTTGCATTAACGCTTTACGCCCAAGCTGTTCTCGGCGCTTCAGGCGGAGGCCAGTTGCTATGGAAAACAGAACTCGGCAACACGGACCTGAAGGTACATAAAACTGATGAGAGAACAACCCTCGCGGTGAGGCCGGCCGGAGTGCTGAAATGGAAAACCAAGCTGGGAAATGGTAGCGCCAGCCTGGCCGGCGCGGGGGATGTGTTGTTTAAATATAAACCGGAAAACAGAGGTTGGCCCTGGGAGTCCACTCCTGCTATTGGTTCCGGAGGAACGATATTTGTCGGCGCCTTTGAGGGATATTTATACGCCCTGAAACCGGACGGCACCCTGGAAGGGAAGTATTGGACGGGCGGACGAATTTCTTCTTCTCCTGTCATCGGACCGGACGGGACTTTTTATGTGGGTTGCTATGATACCATGTATGCCCTGAACCCTGACGGGACACAGGCCTGGTCATTTAAGACCGGAGGACCGATTCATAGTTGTCCCACATATGACAAAGAGGGGACGCTATACTTTGGTTCGGATGACCATTACATGTACGCAGTCAGCTCTGATGGCATTCTCAAATGGAAATATCACACCAATGGACAAATTTGGTCTTCCCCGGCGCTGGAAAGAAATGGGACGCTGTATTTCGGTTCGGGTGATCATTATGTATATGCACTGAATTCAGACGGCACAACCAAATGGTGGTATGAGACAGGTAGATCAATCAGTTCCTCGCCGGCAATCGGTACTGATGGAACAGTATACATCGGGGGAGGTGCCTACTTATATGCGTTTAGGCCGAATGGCGAGCTGCAGTGGAAAGTAAAACTAACATTATCAATCGGAACGACTGGATCACCGGCGATAGGCAGTGACGGTACGGTGTATATCGGTTCGCTGAAATATGGCGGCACGGTGAATGGACGTTTATTCGCCGTCAGTCCCCTAGGGTTTGTAAAATGGGGGTATGATACGAGAGGCTGGATTCAACAAACACCGGCTATCGGCAGTGACGGGACGGTATATATCGGATCGTCTGTATATATCGGATCGTCTGATAAATATCTGTATGCCTTGAATGCGGACGGAACACTAAAGTGGCGGCTTGAAACCGAAGACAATATTACCGGTTCGGTGACGATCAGCGATAATGGAACGGTCTATGCCAGCTCCCCTAATTATTTATATGCCATCGATAGTGGCACGGATTCCGGTCTCGCCAACAGCAGCTGGCCGAAATTCAAGCGCAACACGTTAAATAACGGCAGCGTATATTACCCGGAGAACCCTGTTGCGAGCATCGGAAAGCTGGATTACATGTTTTACACCGATGACCGGATCTGGTGGACCATGTTGCCGGCGATCGGTAACGACGGGACAGTCCATTTTGGTTCGAGGGATAACCATCTATACGCACTCAATCCCGATGGCTCCGTAAAATGGAAGTTCTTTACGGATAACGGCTATCCCTCGGCCCCATCGATCGACGACCAGGGGAATATATTTACAGGTTCAACCGATGGATATCTTTATTCTTTGAATCCCGAAGGCGAGTTGAGATGGAAATTCCAAACTCGCCAGCCGATTCGACCATCCCCCGCATTGGGCGTCGATGGGACGATTTATTTCGGCTCCAGCGACAGCACTTTCTATGCGTTGAAAGGTGACGGCAGCCTGTCATGGAAATACGAGACCGGCGGGGCGGTGGTTTCTTCTCCGTCAATTGACGGAGACGGGACAATTTATTTTGGCTCGAATGACTATTTATTCTACGCATTGAATTCGGACGGTTCTCTCAAATGGCAGTTCCAGGCCGCGAATGAAATTCTTTCATCACCCGCATTGGGCAGTGACGGGACAATCTACTTTGGGTCGGTCGATGGCAGACTCTATGCGCTGAATCCGGATGGAAGCCTGCAATGGGCCGCGCAGACCTGGGGCCAGGTTAACTCTTCACCCGCAATCGGGATTGATGGTTCGATCTATTTCGGATCGAACGACGGAAACCTGTATGCGGCAAATCCTGACGGCTCACAGAAATGGTATTTCCAAGCAGGGGACGCAATAAGTTCTTCGCCGATAGTTGGCAGCGACGGGACGATTTACATCGGTTCCGAGGACAGCTCTTTATATGCGATTAATTCTGATGGTACTCTCAACTGGAAATACCGGACAGGTAAATATATTCAATCAAGCCCGGCAATTAGTCCCAACGGCACCGTTTATATCGGTTCAAGTGATAATTATCTCTACGCTTTTTCCAGTGGGACCAGTTCAGGACTGGCAGAAAGTGCCTGGCCCAAAAAAAACCGGGATTATAGAAACTCCGGTAACGCTGGCTTTGAAATATCCCCGGGCATGCCCGGGGATATTGATGACAACGGTCGTGTTGACATGGCAGACCTGTTGTTACTGCTCAGTGTAATAAGTGGTGCATCGCCGGATACACAGTTCACCGATCTGAACGGTGACGGTAAAACAGATGTTCTCGATTTGCTGGAAATGTTGAAGTTGATCTCAGCTTGATGCCGGCCAAACAGAGAACAGCTTACTGATTCCGCCACAAATACTCCCCCGGTGTTTCCAGACGAAATGTTGCAAAATAATCTTTTCTCCCCCACCTTTTAGTAAAAGGCCGAACACCGATGCATGTAATAATCCCACTTTTATATATGGGTATTCAGTGGGATTTTTATTAAATAGTGGTGCAGAAAATAAGTTCAGTATAGATGTTATCACGGAGGAGCGATGGACCTGGGACTTAAAGACAAGACCGCCGTAGTCTGCGGGGCCAGTAAAGGACTGGGTTTCGCGGCTGCGCTGGAGCTGGCTCGCGAGGGCGCGAACGTGGTTGTCTGCTCGCGGGACGAAAAAAATATAATCGCCGCGGCGGAGCGGATCGCGGAGCAGACCGGAGCCGGGACGCTGGGGATTGCCGCCGATGTCTCGGAGCCGGGGGCGGAGGAAAAAGTTATCGGCTTAACTGTAAAAAAATTCGGCGGTGTGGATATCCTGGTCAACAACGCCGGCGGACCGCCTGCCGGAAGTTTCGCCGAGCACGACGACGGGGCCTGGCTGGCCGCGTTCGAGCTTAACCTGATGAGCGCGGTCCGCTTCTCCCGCGCCGCGGTCCCCCACATGCGCGCCAGGGGCTGGGGCCGGATTATCAATATCACCTCGGTGGCGGTCAAGCAGCCGGTGGACGGGCTGATCCTGTCAAACTCCGTGCGCGCGGGAGTTGTGGGCATGGCCAAGACCCTGAGCAACGAGCTGGCCGGCGAGGGGATCCTGGTAAACAATGTCTGCCCAGGCTTTATCGAGACAGACCGCTCGGTGAGCCTGGTGACCCGCCGGGCGGAAAACGCAGGCTGCGAATATGACCAGATGCTCGCGCAGTTGACCTCCACGATCCCGCTGGGACGAATGGGCAGGCCGGAGGAGCTGGCCGCGCTGATCGCGTTTTTGGCCAGCGAGCGGGCCGGCTATATCACCGGGGCCACGATCCAGGTTGACGGCGGCCTGATGCGGGCGCTGATGTAAGGCCGGCGATTTCGATCCGAACAGCCGACACTTGTATGCTGCGGCAGGTCAAATTAAAGCGATGGAGCGGGCGATGCGTTTTAAAGTGAACTTTTTGATGATACCCCTGCTGGCGGCGGCGCTGGTCCAGCCGCTGGCGGCACAGGTCCATACACCCTGGGTTACGCTCAGAGGCGAGCCTGATACCAGAGATCTGGGCAGGCTGGTGACCACTCTCTACGAGAACGCGGCAGCAGTGACAGACCGTCAGAAAGCCGAGACGCTCTGGAGCTACCTGCTGACCGACGGCCGGTTCGTGGAGCCGGGTATGTTCTACCATATCGCCGGCTGGGCCTACGAGGAGCCGCTGGGCGAGGTGCTCGACCCGCTCAAGCTGCTCAACAGCTACGGCTTCGGGCTGTGCTACCAGGATGGCCCACTGCTCGAGGCCCTGTTCGAGGCGGGCGGGTTCGCTGACGCACGCAGCTGGTTCCTGACCGGCCACACTGTCTGCGAGGTCTTTTTCGACAAACGCTACAGCATGCTCGACTGCGATATGCTGGGCTACACCACGGTGGGCGACGGCGACCCGCGGAGTTCGCCGATAGCCGGCGTCCGCGAATTGGAGGCCGACGGCGATATCATCATGGGCAAGCTGCTGGCGCCGAATAAAGCCGACAGCATGAAAGTAGTCTATCCGTGGTACCCGGCCGATGTCCGCGCCAGGGCGATGGAGAGCTACGCAGGGCTGTTCACCTCTACCGGCGACAACTGGCTGTTTCCGTTCAGGCGCTATCCCCGCGGCCACAGCATGGACTTTGTCCTGCGGCCGGGCGAGAAACTGGTTCGCTATTACGCTCCTGAAAGCCAAAGCCTTTATTACCTGCCGTACAAGCAGGCCGGCGGTGTCTGGGAGGAATTTCCAAACGAACTGGAGAGATGGAATATCCGCACCGAGGACGGGCCGCGCAGCCAGAAGGACGAGCGCAGGTGGGCCACCGGCCGGCTGGTCTATACACCGCCGTTGCACAGGCGGAGCGCGTTCTACCCGGTCGAAGCAGAGGGGTTCAACCAGAATCTCTCTCTGCCCTCCGCGGCTGAGGGGGCCGTGGTCCGCTCCGACGAGACTCTGCCCTCCTCGGCCGTGTTCGCAATGGCCAGCCCGTACGTGCTGATCGACGCCGGGTTTGAGCTGTACGCCGAGCTGGCCTCCGCGCACCATCAACTGATCGTGGAAACCAGCACGGACCTGGGCAAAAGCTGGCAGTCGGCCGGACAGGTTCGCGGACCCCACGCCGGTCCCTGGCGGGCCGCTGTGCAGGCGCTGACTGTCGGCGATCACGGCGCGCGCAACGCCCTCAGCGGGAAGTACGGCTACCTGGTGAGAATCACCCTGGCCGGTCCCGGGGGCCGCGCCGCGTTCGGCAACCTCCGCCTGACCAGCCTGTTCCAGCTTAATCCGCGGTCCCTGCCTCAGCTCGTATCAGGTGAGAACGAACTGATCTACAGCCCCGGCAGTCAGAGAGTGCGGACGAGTATACCGGTCGATCTGAGCCGCCTGAGCGAGTTCGCCCTGAGTGTAGACGACCTTGTGTACACCGAGGAACACGGTAACCGGATACTCTCTCCGGCGGGCTGGAAAAAGGGTGAGGCCGTTTTCGAGTTGACTGCGCCCGGCGGCGGAGATGTCGCCAGCCTGGAGGCGGGCGGACGGTTCCTGGCTCTTCGCGAACTGGCGCCGGAGAAGACCACGGCCGAAACCCGGATCACCGTGCAGAAAGGTTCGCCGCCGGGCGCCGACGCCTCGCTGGAGTGGGCGGTTTCAGCCGACGGGCCGTGGCAGAAACTCTGGGACTACGAGCCGCCGTCGCGGTGGCTCGACGGCAACCGGGAGAGCCGGCTGCTGTGCTGGCCGGAAGTGGACGAGAGAGTGAAACTGCCACAGGGCACGGAAACAGTGTATGTCCGCTACAAGCTGAACGGGATGGCGCTCGATGATATCCGGCTGGCGGTCAGCTCGCCCGTCGCCCAAACCGGCGGACCGCTGGTGATCACTCACCGCTGGCAGTCGCGCAATGCACAGCGCAGCCACAGTGTCCGGCTGGAGGACCCGTCGGAGCAGACCACCTATATCGTGAACACCGGTCCGGGCGAGGTGAGAAACCTGGCCGTGGAGTTCGAGTGCCCGCTGGAATGATAAATAACTGACTTGGGCCATCATTTGAGCCGCGTGTCCAAGTTGGCGCGGCTCTCTTTTTGCCCCTGTTGACCCTTCAGGTCATCGGGATTAAGTCAAGGCCCTCGGCATGCTGTTCCGGGGAGAAATAACAGGAACAGAGGGGCGGGAGGAGATCACTGATGGTAGTGGACAGTTACCGCAAGGAGATCGGCAGGAAGGTAGTCCACATTTTCGCGCTCGGATATCTCGCGGTTTATTTCGTTTTCGCGGTTTCGTTCAGCCACCGGGCGGCACTGCTGATCCTGACCGGGATGCTGGTGGTGGTGATTTTCCTGGAATATATCCGTCTCCAGCTCCAGCTCGATATTCCCCTGCTGAAGTTTCTCTACACTTTCCGCCGCCGGAGTGAGGCTGACAGCGTGGGCGGCGAGCTGTATTTAATGCTGGGCGTACTGGTGTCGCTGGCGGTGTTCGAGATGAGTATCGCGGTGGCGGCGGTGCTGATGACCGTGTTCGGCGATGTGACAGCCGCGCTGGTGGGCAGGAAGTTCGGCCGGATCAGGCCGCAGGTTTTCGGCGGGAAGAAATCGCTGGAGGGCGCGGCCGCGGGTCTGCTGGTGAACCTGGTTATCGGGTTCCTGATCCTGCGCACCTCGGCGGAGGGAAGCCTGTGGTGGCACGGGGCAGTGCAGGGCACAACCTGCCTGGACATCTCGTTCGGCCACACTCTCTGGCCGGTGGCGGTGGTGATGGCCCTGGTGGCCACAATTGTGGAGCTGACAATCTCGAAGATCAACGACAACCTGACAATCCCGGTGATCAGCGGGTTCGCCGGGCAGGTGGCGATGATGCTGACCGCGGCGGCCTGAGTACAGGAAGTCCGGTATCAGATATAGATGACCTCGCCCGCCTGCTCACTCAGGCGCAGGATCGTGGACATGCCCACCACCTCGTTCACCGCCGCACGGGTGTCCTCCAGTTCCAGGTCCATGAACTGCATCGACGCGCTGCAGGCGAACAGTTTCAGCCGCCCCGACTCGCGGGCCATCAGCAGCATCTCGCTGGGTTTGGGGTTGTTGCTGGTGGCTATTTTCCGCCGGGCAGCCTCGGCGGCTCCCGGAGCGCAGGCGCTGAACACCGGCTCGTCGGCTGTCCCCCCTACCACCGCGCGCAAGGCCCAGAAAAACAGGACCACCACCACCGGCTTTCCGCTGACCGCGGCGGTCAGCGCGATCGAGGCGACCTGGTAGAGCTTGTCGAACCCGTCGGAGTGGGCGAATATCACCAGGGGCTTCGGGCCGCTGCCGTCAGGCTGTCCGATTTCATCGGTCATCGATCTGTCTCTCCAGATGTGATTTTCCATCGATACAATATAACACCGTGGCGGCAAACAAAAAGGAGACAGCCATGGTTGCGGGCGGTCCCCTCTTGCGCTGAAAATCAAATCAACACCTGGTTCAGTCTTCCTCGTAGTGGATAATTTCCACCGGGCAGCTTTCTGCGGCGGTGATGATGTCCTCGTCGTTTCCGTCCAACTCGGCGCCTTCCTTGACCACGGCAGTGTCATCGTCGAGTTCGAATACGGCCGGGCAATCTTCTTCGCACAGGCCGCACAGGGTACATCCCTCTTCGATCCAGACCTTGGTGATTGCCATTCTTGCGAACTCCTCTCATGTTTTTTTAAGGGTCATCCGTTCTCGCCGCTCCGCACGGAGCGGCAAATACGCTGCGTAATATACAAAATGATCACAGGCCGTCAATTGTTTCAGCGTTTTTGCCCGGCGGCAGTGCTCATCACCCGCTCGATAGCCAGCCAGGCTCCGGCGGGGTCGTCCGCGCCGGCCACGCAGCCGATTCCGCTGACTCCCCAGGCGCCGGTTTCGACCACCCGGGCGCAGTTGGCCGCGGTGATTCCCGCAATCGCGAAAACCGGGATATCGACCGCGCGGGCCACTGCCGCCAGGCCCTCCAGCCCGATCAGCCTCGTGTCGTGTTTGTGCGAGGTGGGGAACACGGCTCCGGCCCCGATATAATCGGCGCCGTCGCCGGCGGCGCGCACGGCTGTTTCGGGGTCCCGCGAGGTGGCGCCGACAATGAACCCGGCCCCGGCCAGTTTGCGCGCCTCGGCCACCGGGATATCGTGCTCGCCCAGGTGGACCCCGGCCGCGCCGGAGGCCAGGGCCACATCCAGCCTGTCGTTGACCACCACCCGGCAGCCCGGACCAGCGGCAACCATGACCTTGCGCGCGAACGCGAAATATTGCGCCCCGGTGGCGGTCTTGGCCCGCACCTCGATCATCGAGCAGCCTGCCGTTCCCAGCGCCCGCGCCGTTTCAACCGCTGGCGACTGGCCGCTGAAATCCAGATCGATTATCGGGTAGAACCTGTGTCTCATGGCGTGCGTTATTTCCAGTCGCTGCGGGCGTTATACCGTTTCGGCGGGGCACGCGACGCGTGTTCGCCGGCGAGGACACAGGCAGTATATAACAGAAGATTGGATGCGCAAGAGAAAAATGGCGGAGGGCATGCGGAGAATTATGCCGCAAAGTATTGACATGGGCGGCTGTTTTTCTTATATTACCTTTTGCCCCGTATTCGTCAATGTCAGGCGATGGTAAGCAGGCGGGGCGGGAATTCGGTTAGAGAAAAATTAGATAAAAAGACTTGACAGGTTGATCCTACGGGATTAACTTGTCCGTCCACTCGACACAAGTCGAATCCGCTCTTTGACAATAATGGTGTATGTGCTGTGCGAAAACCGCGTCATAGCCGGGTCTCGAAAGAGACCTGTTTTATGTAGTTTTCCGAACGCGAAAGCGTATCGACAATAGAGTCTGATTAAATACTCCAACGGAGAGTTTGATCCTGGCTCAGGACGAACGCTGGCGGCGTGCTTCATACATGCAAGTCGAACGAGAAAGCTCCCTTCGGGGAGTGAGTACAGTGGCGAACGGGTGCGTAACACGTGAGCAATCTGCCTCGAAGCCGGGGATAACCTTCCTAACGGGGGGCTAATACCGGATGTGTTTACCGGATGGCATCTTCTGGTGAATAAAGATGGCGTGCTGAGCGCTATCACTTCGAGATGAGCTCGCGGCCTATTAGCTTGTTGGTGGGGTAACGGCCCACCAAGGCAACGATGGGTAGCCGGCCTGAGAGGGTGACCGGCCACATTGGGACTGAGATACGGCCCAGACTCCTACGGGAGGCAGCAGTAGGGAATATTGCGCAATGGGCGAAAGCCTGACGCAGCAACGCCGTGTGAGCGATGAAGGCCTTCGGGTCGTAAAGCTCTGTCAGGTGGGAAGAAACCCAGCCGGTGGAGAATACCGGTTGGCTGACGGTACCACCAGAGGAAGCTCCGGCTAACTCCGTGCCAGCAGCCGCGGTAATACGGAGGGAGCAAGCGTTGTTCGGAATTACTGGGCGTAAAGGGCGCGCAGGCGGTTTGGTAAGTCAGATGTGAAATTCACCGGCTCAACCGGTCGAACTGCATCCGATACTGCCAGACTTGAGATCAGTAGAGGAGAGTGGAATTCCCAGTGTAGCGGTGGAATGCGTAGATATTGGGAAGAACACCGGTGGCGAAGGCGGCTCTCTGGACTGATTCTGACGCTGAGGCGCGAAAGCTAGGGGAGCAAACAGGATTAGATACCCTGGTAGTCCTAGCCGTAAACGATGGGTACTAGGTGTTGGGGGTTTCC
>VRUH01000006.1:0-549 GCA_019456185.1 Candidatus Glassbacteria bacterium
TCTTTACCACCGAGCCGTTCTACCACTCGTCGAGTTTCAACTGGTCGGTGATCTCTCGCGGAACCGCGCTGGCCGCGCTGACCTATATCGGGTTCGACGGGCTGACCACGTTGAGCGAGGAGGTGGAGAACCCCCGGCGCAATATCCTGCTGGCCGCGGTGATGACCTGCCTGATCACCGGAATCTGGAGCAGCATCCAGATCTACCTGGCCCAGGCGGCGGTGCCGTGGCACGAGTGGGAGGGTTTCCTGCGGGACATGGCCGTCAAGTTCGGACCGGAGAATGCGATCGACAAGGCGATGATCGGGGTGGGCAACCTGGTGGGCGGCCGGGCGCTGGAGGAGACTATCGCGATGACGCTGCTGGTGGCTTGTATCGGCTCGGGGGTAACTGGAATGACCGGCAGTTCTCGAATCCTCTACGGCATGGGCCGCGACAACGTGCTGCCCAGACGGTTTTTCGCTCACCTCAGCGAGCGGTCCGCCGTGCCGTCCTATAACCTGCTGATGATCGGCACTCTCAGCCTAATCGGCGCCAACGTACTGACCT
>VRUH01000006.1:559-14738 GCA_019456185.1 Candidatus Glassbacteria bacterium
TTCATGGCCTTCATGCTGGTCAACATCGCCTCGATCCGGGAGTATTTTTTCCGGGCCGAGAAGAAAAGTATCGGTTCATTCCTCAAGAATTTCCTGCCGCCCGCGGTGGGTTTTCTGGCCTGCCTGACTATCTGGGTCAGCCTGCCGCCGCAGACATTCATGGTCGGGGGAACCTGGCTGGCGATCGGACTGATTTACCTGATCGTACGTACAAGGTTCTTCCGGGAAAAACTGGAAGTCCAGGACGTGTTCTGATTATAACAGGGGCATGCCATGCTCATGCATAACACACCCCGCCCGCTTGCAGCGGGCACCCCTCTCGAGAGGGGAATCCTATATGACCACTTCGTATAGCAGGCCATAAATCCCAGAAGAGCCGTAGGGGCGACGCATGCGTCGCCCGCCAGCCGCGTGTCTTTCCTCACAATGTGTTAGATAGATATCACTTGATGCGCAGGGGCACGGAATGCTGTGCCCTGCGCATAGCCAAGAAACAGCTTTTTACTCTATCCGGATCACTTTTCTGCTGCGTTCGCCGCTGGCGGTCTCCATCACCTCGACCAGCCATTCCCCGGCCGGGTCATTAAGCGCCGTGCGGAACGAGCTGCTGCCCGTGGAGCCTTCAATATCCCGGTTGCCGCCGTAGATTCCGCGTACGTTGCCTTCCGGGTCGATGACCGTTACGACCGCCACCGAGCGAAGGTCGCCCACACCGGCCGTATGGAAATTCAGGACGATCTCCCCGCCCAGGCCGGCGGAGGCCGGCGCCTGCAGCTCCAGGGCGGTGATCCGGCCGGTCACGAACGCGAACAGGCGCGGGACGCCCGGCCGGATCACCGTACGGAACCTGTCGCCGGAACCGAGGTAGCGCTTGCTGCGGACGTCGTAGATCGCGTACTCACCATCGAGACGGATCTCGATCTGCTCGGCTTCCGGACGCTCCATGTCGGGCACGAGACCCAGCAGCCTGGTGGTGCCGTTGTTGAACAGATAGCGCTCGCAGCCCGATACCGGCTTGCCGTCGGAGCCGGTCAGCCTCACTTTCGGCTCCTTGCCGGCGTGTGAGAGCACGGTGCGAAAGTTTTCCAGGGCGGGCCCGCTGACGCCGTCCTGCTTAGCACGGCTGTAGGTATGATGGAAATAGTTGAGCAGAAAAGCCTTGCCCTGGCCGTAACTGTTCATCACCAGCACAGGCTTGCCGTTGTCCTTTTTGAGCGCAGTGGCTCCTTTCAGCTTCAATTTCGGCTCGCCCGCAGCGGCCGCTATCGTCCCCGCGTCGGCTTTCGGTGCACTGATGCCGAACACTTTCTGCAGCTTCTCGCTGTTGCGGAACGCGCAGTGCTCATCCATCACGCCCGGCAGGGCGTCGGCGATCACGGTCCCGCCGGCCTCTACAAACCGGGCGATCTCGTCGATTTCCTCATCGCTAAGCGCCACGCTCATCGGCATCACGAAAGTATCGTAACCCTTGTCGATAAGATGGCCGTCCTCCACGTGGCTGTAAGCGATAAAATCGAACTGGAGGCCGCAGTCGCGCAGGATTTCCAGCCAGCCGGATGTGTTGGCCTGGAAGTTATCGAACGATGGGCTGGTGTCGTAGGTCACCCTGTCCTTTACCTGACCGTCGACAATCCACGTACCATGAATGCTGGGGTATGAGTAGTGAACCGCAATCCCGTGGTTATCCGGCAGCGCCAAGCCCACCAGCTTGCCGATCCCCTGGCCGCGCAGCTCATCGAACCCCTCCACCATGTCCAGCGCGCTCTGGTTCAGCGTCAGGTCCGGATCGACCGTGCAGTACTGCCAGAAGATATACAGGCCGCCGTTAGCGCCCTTGAACAGGTTCTGGTAGAAATTGCGGAACACGTACTTGCCGATTACTCCGTAGCCGGCACCGCCGGAAATTTTGACATCCGGGTTCATGCTGCGGTGAACCTCGTACTGGTAGGCGTTGAGGTGCAGGGTGTACTGGTTGAGCAGACTGTAGTCGCAGCCGTTGTGTGAGGCCGACTCCTGGGTGCCCGAATTGAGGACAATCGCGTTGGGATCGAGCTTGCGCAACTCTTCGAGGATCAGCTTGTAGCTGCCCGCGTAGGTGCGCTCCATGAACGTGCGATGGTCGGCCCAGGACGAGTAATTGCCGCGCGCCTGGGCTTCCTTGTGGTCATCGGGGACAACCTGCTCCCAGCCGGTAAACTTGGCGCCCCACTGTTCGTTCAGCCTCTCCAGCGTACCGTACTCACCTTTCAGCCACTCGCGCATCGCGGCCAGGCAGTGTTCACCGAAACAGATATCGACCGCATCGCCGTAGGTGGTGAGCGAGGGTTCCTCGTAGACATAGTAGCTGAGTGGCGAGAACGGGACCCACGGCGAGCAGAGGCTGTCGAGTTGCCCGCGGATAAGCTCGCGGTAGGCCGGGTCGTTGAGGCAGTACTTGCGGACCAGGAGGCTTTTATCGCCCGTGGCCAGATATTTCTTCTTCATCTCGTCGTAGTACTTGCGGTCCGGGCCGCCATCGGGAGACTCCTGCCCGCTGACCCGTGTCTGGGCCTGGACCATGTAGTTGGCGTGCTTGCAGTGGTCCACGGGGTATGATGAGAGCGTGGTGACATTCATCCGCTGCATCTGGCGGTCGATAGTGGGCCAGATCCCGGGCATCGGGTTGGGACCGAAGAGATACATCACGATATCGAAATCGTCCCAGACCCGTTTCTGCAGGACGAACACCTCCGCCTCGGCGCGGTCCTGCACTATGCCTTTTACCTCGACCCGGCAGCGTACGTGGGCCAGGTGACTGGCCGCGCCCGCGCTGCTGAACACCAGTGTCCGCTCGGCGTCGCCCGTGACTGTCAACTCCTCGGTGTGTTCGGCCAGCAGACGGCCGTAGTTGTCATATAGCCCGGCGATCAGCTTGACCGGCTGGCGCTGCGATGACCTCAGACTGACTGTGGCGGATACTTCCTGTCCCAGATTGACCCTGTCGACACTGGGAACCAGCCGGTGCACCCGGACCAGCGGCTGCTGACCGACAGTAAGGGAAGCCCAGTCCAACGAACCGCCGGGGCCTGTCAGCCGGATGTCTAGAAAGTTTTTGCCTCCCGGAAGTTCGTCGGGCAAGATGACCGTGGCTGATTTCGCCCCCGCCTTGACCGGCAGGTCGATCTCGCTGAGCAGCATGCCGTAGCTGTCGATCAACCGTCCGCTGATTCTTCCGGCGGGAACATCGCCGGCCAGCGCCACCTGTACCTTATTCCCCTGCTGTTCCAGCGACCTTATCGATGCGCCCGGTTCCCGTCCCGCCGCCCAGACAGCGGTGCGAGCCACCAGCGACCACATGTAATCCCAGTAATCGTAGTGGAGACCTGTATCCCACGGGTCGGGGATTTCGGGGATCATCCCGCGCTGGCTGTAGGCGAACGCAGCCACCCGGCCCTTACCGAGCTGGCGGACGGCCAGGACCGGGATGCCGTTTTCGGTTTCGATAAGCACCTCGCCTGCAGGCCTGGAACTCAGCACCGCCATCTGTCCCTGCGGCAACGCATCAAGCGCCAGGCCGCGGGTGATAAAATGCTCGGCGCTGATTTTCCAGGGACTCTTGTCGCCTGCGGACATATCCGGCTGCACCTGGTCCTCGGGCCAGACAGGCACGTACTTTCCAACCTCGGTCAGCGGAGAAATGTCCCACAACCCGGCCCCGTCATCCCGCCTGGTGAACGGATAGACCAGCACCAGCCCCTTGCCTTCTTCCTCCACCTGGCGACGGATTTCATCGCGGACTTCCTGCGGATACGTCTCCCAGGGCTGGAGCGCCGGCCAGAGGATAACATCGAAATCCGGGCCGTGATAGAGATCATCGGCGATATAGGTGTGAATCAGACCTGTCCCGCCCCGGCGCTGCTGGTAGAACTCGCCGAAGCCGTAATAATTCATCCCCTGGCGGATACCCATCGTGGTGGTGGTGAAGTTGATCTCCAGGCGCTGGGCCAGCTCGATAATCGCCCGCCCATCGATAACTCCGCTGAGCGCATAGACCTCCAACGGCCCGCCATCGAGCGGATCGGCCCATTTAAAATGCGGTGTCTCGATATCCATTTTGTAGTGGAAATCGTAACGGCCCCGGTCCTCGAGGAACTCGTTGTAATCGTGCAGAGCGATATAGTCGAGATAGAGCTTGCCACCCAGCGGGCCGTTTATTTTTATCGATTTCATGTTACCGAGGTTCAGATTCTGCGGTTTGCGCAAATCCAACTGGATGTGGTTAGTGCCGGCCTTGAGTCCGAAACTCCTGCGATAGCTGTTCCCCTCGCCATCCTCAATCGTAAAAATCAGCTCATACGGCTGCCCGCACCAGGCGAAAGTGAGCAGAGCGCTGCGCCTGCGCCAGTCACCGGGGATTTCACTAATTTCGATCGTACCGCCATCGCGGGGAAACACAACCTCCAGCGAATTGTCCCGCCATGTCGCATAGCGGGTGGATTGCGTCACTACGACTCCCTGCGACAGCTTGAGCGCCGCTATCTCGGCTTCGTCCTCGAATGAATTAAATACATTGAGCCTTTGCTGCGCATACACCTGAACGGCAGAAAAAAACACAAACAGAACAGTCAGGGTTTTCAACGAAAATCGGTGCATCTGGTTCCTCCCCGGCCAGTAATCGGCCCCGGATTATTTTGGTTAGCTGTTGCCCGTTGCAATTGGATTCGATAGCAACTGTCGAAAAAAAAATATAGGAGAACTGATGATCGCATCAATTACATGATAACAGACCATATTGGGAAAGTTAAGAAAAATGAACATCCTAAGAGTAAATCCGTACCTTGAGCCCAGGGAAAGCTCCGGGCCGGCCGGCGCCGGTGCTGAAAGCACCGGCATCCCGGCGGGATGCGCGCATCTTCGATGCGCGCGCCGGCCGGCCGACAGGGGTCTTCTTAAAATCAAGCTAGCACAAAAGCGAAAAAACATTGACAAGATGACAGAGATTTCGCAGACATTATGTAACATCCTGCCAAGCGAGAACATTCAATAGGTTAGCAGTTCTATATTATTTTCCACTCCGATGGAGCCGTGCAAATGAGAGACAAACTGAACCGACGCAAATTTGTCGAGCGCTCGTTGGGTATGTCCGCCGGCGTGATGGCTGGTTTGAGTTATGAACACCAGGCCCTGTTCGCCCAGCTTGGTGCGCGCAGGCAGGTGGAAGAACAGAAAGAGCCGGTCAGAGGATTGCAGAAAGGCAAACTCGGCGGTCGCGAGATTTCGAGGATGATTATCGGCGGCAACCTGATCTCCGGATCGGCCCATGCCGGGGATTTGATATACCAGTCGATGTTGATGACCAGATATTTCAACAGCGAAAAAATCTGGGAGACCTGGAAGTTGGCCGAACAGAACGGGATCAACACCACTCTGATGCGTTGCGATCCGCATATTATCGAGCACTATACCAGGTACATGAAAGAGCTGGGAGGGGGTCTGAACTGGATCGCCCAGAGCGCTCCCGAGCAGGGTGATCCGGTGGAAAACGCCAAACTGGCCCGGGACAACGGCGCGATGGGCGTTTATTTCCACGGCGGCCGCGCGGACACGGCGGTGACCGAGGGCAAGGTGGAGATGATCGGCGAGTATGTGGAGGGGATGAAAAAGACCGGTATCCTGGGCGGTGTGGGTGCGCACAGGCTTGAGACTATCAAGGCCACGGTGGAAGCCGGAATCGAACCGGATTTCTACATGTACACGGTGAACAAGGTCGGCTACCTCTCCAGCGATCCGACCGAGATCGACGACTACATGAGCCGGCTGAACAAACCGTGGATCGCGTACAAGGTTCTCGGCGCCGGACGCGACCGGCCCGCCGACGGGTTTGCGCACGCCTTCCGCTGCGGAGCTGATTTCATCTGCGTGGGCATGTTCGACTGGCAGGTGCGCGATGACGTAGCGATGGTCAAGGAGATGCTGGACGGGGATATCGAGCGCAAGCGCCCGTGGCGTGCCTGAGGGATCAATACTTACGCTGGTTTCAAGCCCGGGGCCCGTCAGGGTCGCCGGGCTTTTTCTCTAATCCATCACCCGGCCCAGCAAGTCTTTGACCGGGTCGAATCTCTTCACGATTATCACCGGCCGGTTGCAGCGCTTGGCGATCATCTCCGGGATATTGCCCAGCAGGATCTGGCGGTTGAGCCCGCGGCCCGTGGCTCCCAGCATCATCGCGTCGTAGGCCTCGGCCTCCTTTATCAGCCCGACACTCACCGAGCTATGCCGGATTGTCTTGCGGTGCACCTCCAGGTCCTCCACTTTCAGCAGCCTTCGTACCGCCTTGTTGAGCCTGCCGGTGACCTGCCTGCGCTGCTCCTCCTCGGCGTTCGGGTCGACTACGCTGCAAACAGTCACCGAACCGTCATAGTAACGCGCGATCGCCGCGGCGTAGCGCTCGGCCCGACGGGCGTGCTCACCGCCGGCTGTGGGCAGGAGGATATGGCGGAACGACTCGTCGGGAACGTGCTTGATCAGCAGGATATCGCATTTCGCGTGGTGGACGATATCGTCCACGACATCGCCGAGTATTTTTCTGGCTGTCGAGGAATAGCCTTTCCAACCCAGGACAATCGTGTCGCATTCCTTGTCCCTGGCCGTCTCGAGGATTGCCCGGGCAACGTTGCGCCCCACGCGGACAACCGGGTGCGCAGTCACGTTATGGATTGCCGCGCTGGTCTGGGCCAGTTCCAGCAGGCCCCGCTCCCGCTCTGCATAGGCGGCGTCGTGTGAAGGCGCTACCTGGTCAGGAACCTGGACCACCCGCAGCACGATAATCTCCCCGTCACGCTCCAGGGCCAGGGCGGAGGCGAGCTCCATCAGCCTGGGCACGTTGGCCGGGTTGGCGACCGGAACCAGTACCCTGTAGCCGACCTCGCCGGCCGTTTCAGTTTCGAGCGCTACTCTGGACGGCGCGCCTGGCAGGGCTACTTCCGGCGCCTGGGTGCCTTTCCAGGATATGAACGCCACCATCGCCAGGGCCATCGAACCCAGTCCCAGCACCATCGGCAAAGGGTGCTTGAACACGATCTGGCTCAACAGGAACAGGTTGGCGATTATGCCGAGCACCGGCAGCAGGGGTACCAGCGGAACTTTAAACGGACGCTCGATATCCGGGTATTTCCGTCGGTGTGCGATCAGGGTCGTATTGACCAGAACCAGCGCCAGGATCAGCACCGTACCGGCGAAATGAGCCAGGTCCTCGAGGTCCATGGTGATCATGAACAGCGCGATCAGCGCCGCTACAATCACCAGCGACAAGATCGGCGTCCGGGTACGGGAATTGACTACGCCCAGCCTGCCGGGCAGATGTCCCAGCCGGCTCATCGCAAGCGTCACCCGCGAGCCGGCCAGAATCGTTGCGTTCGAGGCGGAAATCATCGAGAACAACGCACCCCCGATAACCACCATCCCGCCCACCGGCCCCAGAAACCTGATCGCCGCTTCGCCCATCGCGGCTTCCGTATATTCAGTCAGGCCGGCCGAGGCCACCACCAGCACAACCAGGGTATAGAGCAGGATCACCAGCCCCATCGAAATAAATATCGCCAGCGGGATCGTCCTGGTCGGGTTCTTGATCTCACCGGCCGAGGCCGCGATCGCCGAGAACCCGAAAAAAGTGATGAATACCATCGCCGCCGTACCGCCGATCTCGACAACATCGGTGGAAAACTGCGACAGCATCCTGTCGGCGTCAACGCTGCCCAGGCCGCCGAATGCAAACCAGATCAGCAACAGTACCTTGGCCACGGTTACGACTATCTGGAACGTGCCGCTTTCCTTGGTGCCCTTGATATTGATCGTGGTCAGCGCAACGAGAGCGATAATTCCGGCGATAGTGTGCAGGGGCGTTTCGTAGATGAATTCGACGAAGTAGCTGGAAAAACTTACCAGGTAGAACGCGCAGGAGGATGTGTAGCCCAGGATTAATGCAGAACCCACCAGGTAGGCCAACGGACCCGGAAATGTTTTGCGTGTGTAAAGGTAACCCTCGCCTGACTCTGGGTAGACACTGACAAGTTCGCAGTAGGTCAGCGCCGTGAACGCCGCCACCATCGCCGCGATCAGGAAGGAAAGTATCGCCGCGGAACCCACGTTGCGCACAGCCAGCCCGCTGAGGGTAAAAATCCCCGCGGCGATCATCGTGCCCACACCGATAGCCAGGGCAGTGGGCAGGCCCATGTCCCGGCTCAGTTCGGTTTCGATTATTAACGGTCTGTTTTGGGGCATCGATGTTCGGCAGTCAGATTGGTGGAGTATGGGTTGCGTCCGCGTCTCGCGTTGCATCGATGACTGCTGCACTGTCCAAGTTAAACGTCCCGACGGTCATTACAAGCTTTTTGTCGATCAGGGAAGTCAAGGCGTAAAGCGAACCGGGCAAGGGCAGCACTTTCACGTTCACCGCCGTGTCCGGAATCCAGGACAGGAAAAAACCGGGCTGGCGCCAAACTGATCGACGAAACTTTCGGCGGCTCAATCTCGCTTGATCTGCCGGATGATGACACAGTCGAAGTGTCGGTGATGATTCCCCTGGGATAAAAAAACGCCCGGCGTCTGCCGGGCGCTTCAAGCTCTGCCTGCCAAGCTGGGCGCGTTTTGTCAATAGTCCTTGCCGTTGAGGCTCCGCAGGACGGATACCTGCCATTGCTGCAAACTCTCCCCCATCGCGGCCACCCGCTGCTGCCGGCCCGGCGCCAGATCGCTTTCTTCCCCGGGATCATCCTCCAGGTTATACAACTCGTAGCGCACCATGCCTTGCCGGTCCTGAATCCGGTGCAATTTCCACGGCCAGTCCAGCCAGGCGGCGTGACCCGGAAACATGTCCTCGGGATACTGCTTGGAGATTACAACCGACTCCAGACGCAGTTTCGCCAGATCGCCCAGCATGTCGCCCCTGCGCTGGTCTTCAAGCAGTTCGGCCAGCCAGGCTTTTGCGGGCGTTGGCACTCCTCCCTCGGGGAAAAACCAGAAGCCGATCGGCTCCGGCCGCGACTGCATCTCGCCCGCCAGCAGGGCTGTCAGGCTGATCCCGTCCAGCGGCGGCTGGTTGTCGATCCTGACCCCGGCGATCTCAAGCAGGGTAGGGTAAAGATCCGCTGTGTAGCAGGGAATATTTGTCACCCTGTGGCCTGTCAGGCGTTCCGGCCACTCCAGGATCGCGGGCACCCGCAGTCCGCCCTCGTAGATCTGCCCCTTGTAGCCCCGACCGCCCGTGGAGCCGATCCGCGGCAGGCCGCCGTTGTCGCTGCAATACCACAGGATAGTGTTGTTGCGGATTCCGAGCTTGCCCAGTTCACTGCGCAGCTTGCCGAACGCGCGGTCCATTCCGGTAATCTCGCCGTAGAAATGCTGCAGCTCCTCCGGCTGATCCAGGTAGTGCCTGCGATCCTCGTCCACCGCCTCGTGCGGACCGTGGGGAGAACCGAACCAGACTACCGCCAGAAACGGACGGTCTCCGCCGGAGTGCCTGCGGATAAACTCCAGCGCCGCCTCAGCCGTGACAATCGAACTTTCTCCCTCGGTCTGCACGGCGACACCCTCACGGCTGAGAATCGGGTCGTTGTCGTAGAAATTCGGTGCGCTGAACCATTCATCGAACCCGCTGGCTCCGGGGTTGACCGGGCTGCCCTTGCGCGCTGCACCCAGGTGCCACTTGCCGAAATGGCCGGTAATGTAGCCGGCGGTCCTCAGTGCCTCGGCAATCGTGACCTCCTGGGGGCGAAGCGTGTTGCCCCACGAAAAACAGCCGAACCGGTTGGGATTGCGCCCGGTCATCACGCTCCCGCGCGTGGGCGAGCAGACCGGGTGAGCGGCGTAGAACCGGTCGAAGCGCAGGCCGGTGGCGGCCATTTCGTCGAAATTCGGCGTCTTCAGCACCGGGTGGCCGTTGTAGGCCATGTCGCCCCAGCCCTGGTCATCGGCCATCACCAGTACGATATTCGGCAGGGAACCGCCGGCCGCGCGGGCGACCGTGGAGCCGCCGAGGGCTGGGAGGCACAATCCTGCGCCGGCGAGTTTCAGGAAATCTCGGCGATCCATCTGCATCGTAATCCACCTCGTTTGAAGGATACTCCGGTATTCACCTGCGGGAGAGGCCGTACCGGCAAGGCCGTGGCGGCAACTGCGAAAGCGGCCGGATGCGGCCTGCTTGAATGTTCTTTAGCAACCATATATTGTTTTGAACGGTCTGGCAAGGCGGGTGATGTCCATATTTATCAGGGAACCGTCCTGCCGATCCCGCCGCCGTCGTAATCGTAGACCCGCACGTAATCGACCAGGAAGTAATCCGGCAGGCGCGCCTCGGAGATATCACCGCCCCACTCGTCCACCTCGTCGGTCAGCTTGACATAGGCGGGCACCTGCGACACTCCTCCCGCGCTGGTCCGCCAGGTTTCGACACCGTCCACATAGAAGACATATTCCTCCGGGGTCCAGTACAGCCCGAATGTATGCCAGCCCCAGCTCAGGCCGGGGACAGACACATATTGAGCCTCGCTCTGGTGCTGCTCGCCGTAGCCGTCCCAGTGCAGGGCATGGTTGATCTTGTCCTCTTTGGCGGTTGATTTTTCCATGATGTCGATCTCGGTGCCGTCGCGGCCCTCATCACCCACGCGAGTCACACCGGGCGAGGAAAACAGCCAGAAGGCGGGCCAGTGGCCGACCTCGGTGTGAAACATGCAGCGGGCCACCCAGTAACCGAACCGGTGCTCGAAACCGCCGCGGGTGCGGATCGCCCCGGAGTAGTACTTGCCGTCGGTTTCCCGCGTCCTGAGCACGAGATTCCCCTCACCGTCGAGGTAACTGTCCTCCTCGGCCCAGAAGCCCTTGCGCCGCACGCCGACCGGCGTCTCCCAGAGAGAGCGGTCAAGCTGTTCGCCCTCGAACTCATCGCTCCAGATCAGCTCCCACGTTTCACCCTCCGGCGCCGGCGGCAGGAACTCGCCGTGCCGGCCGCTGTCAACACCAGCCATACCGCCGTCTCCGCAGCTGACCGTTAGCGCACAGGCCGCGAAAAAAACCGCCAGCGCCGTCACCGCATACATCTTACGGTATTTCATTGTTACCTCCGGTGGGAATGACCAGTAATTTGCCGATCTCAAAAAATAAGGGGTTTGCCCGCCGCGGCAAACCCCTTTTTGCATCAAGTCAGATCAAACAGGTTCCGGTCTATTCTACGACAACTTCGATAAACACGCTGTCGCTGTTGAAGGCGGTGAATATACCCAGGCCGCCTGTAACGTTGGTCAGCGGTTCGTTGAGGTCCCTGGAATCCTGGTTGCGCGACAGATAGAGGTCCACATATTCCTGGTTGACCCTGTAGACTTTTACCTTGTGCGTACCGAAGTATGTCACCGAGCGACGGGTGATCCGGTACTCCCCTGAGTTTACCGGAATCGAAACGAACCTCAGCGGCCGACGGTTCTCGAATCCGGCGGGCGGCTCGAAGATCGGGGTGGGATCGCTCTCGATATTTTCGAGAGTGACATAGTAGCTCTCTCCCCCGGGATTGGCCCAGGTTACCTGCACCGCTGTCGTGTCATCATTCCGGAACCTTCCTCCACCGAAACCGAAACTCAGTTCCTGAACACTCAGTTGATCCGGGTAAACACCTACCTGAGCAGGCTTTGAAGGCACAACAGTCGAGGCGGTCGCTACTCTGCCCAGGTAGCCGGTCTCGATCATGAACTCATCGCCCGCCTCCACGGCCAGATCATTGCCGGGATAGTCGTAAAAACCCGGCCGTCCGGCGGTGGGCTGAAGAGCGTACCTGGTACCGTCCTTGGTCAGATATACTTTTGCGTCCTCGACAGGCGGTGCCACCGAGTCCACGCTGCCGAGCTCCAGCGATGAGGTAAGTCTGATCTCGGTCACCGGCTCCCCGGCGAACAGATAGGCCCGCATTACTACCAGGTCAGCCTCCGGCACCAGCGGGGACTCATCCGAACACGCGATAGAAAACACCAGCGGTATCAAAACCGATAATAAAACGTATTTAAACACTTCAGTCCCCCTATCGCGAATAGATCTGCACGAAAACTGTCGGCGTAAAGCCCAGCATGGTCACGTCGGTCACCGCAACCGGCTGGACATCGAGATCGTATTGCCTGTACCAGATGTTCTTGTTGTTGTACAGGTTGAAAACCGACAGGCCCACCACCAATTTGGCAGGATCGGTGAAGAACGTGCGCGAGATACTGAAGTCCAGGCGATGGTAGTCGGGCAGGCGCTGGCTGTTCTTGTCGCTGACGTGTACGTAGCTGAACTCGCTCCCATCGAGCAGATCAACGTAATACTGGCTGATCGGCGCGGTATAGGCCTTACCGGTGGCGTAAACCCAGGTGGCCGCCAGCTCCCAGTCTCCAAGCCTGTACTTGCCGACGATATTGAATTCATGGGTCCTGTCGTGCGAGGCCGGGAATGCTTGCCCGCCGTTGAGGCCGGGGAACGTGTGCTCCACTTTGCCGAGGCTGTAGCCGAACCAGCCGTTGAGCTTCCCACGCTTTTTCTGGAGCAAAAAATCAATACCCCTGGCGAATCCCTCGCCCTGGAAGAAACCGCTCTCTACTTCCTCGCGCCGCCCGTCGCGGAACACGTACTGCACGCGGCGGGTGTATTCCAGCAGGTTGTCGAGATCCTTGTAGTAGCCCTCCACATCGAACAGGAAATCGTCGGTTTCGTAGCTGGCCCCGGCGATATAGTGCTCGGCGAAGTTAGGGATATTTTCCTCGTCGGCAAGAATCCAGAAATCCCTGCCGCCCTCGAGCACGTTCTCATTGGCGATCCGGTTGACGAACTGGTGGTACTGTCCCCAGGCGCCTTTCAGTTTCACCCTGTCCGAAAGGGAGAAAATCATGCTGGACCGCGGCTCGAAATACAGTTTGTCGGTCTTGTCGTAGTGTACGCCCCGCCCGCCGACAGTCAGTTCCAGGTCGGGTGTGATCTGCCACTGATCCTGGAGGTAGAAATTGGCCTGACGGGATTCGGTCTCCAGAGCCAGCAGTCGAGTCGTGTCGTTAAGAGCGGTGAAATAATGCGAATTGAACATGGACAGGCCGAGCCCGAACTTGAAGTCATGGCTGTTGGACGCGTGGAACTCGTTGTCCAGGCGGACAGTCATGTCCTCAACCTCGTTGTCTTCGTTGGTGGCCGAAGCGCCGCCGCGGAAGAACCCCAGGCTGTCTGCCAGGCTGCTGCCGGTAAAGCTTGTGCTGCGGTCGTAGGTGCTGAAATACGACGAGTACGACGCCATCGCGCTCGAGTACAGGCGGTCGTGCAGACGGCGGGCCCACTTGGCGCTGAGGCCGGTATTGCCCCAAGTTGTCAGTTCTTCCCGCTGACGGCTGATATCCTGGCCCACAATGAAATCGTCGTTATTGCCCAGAAAGGCGAAGTTGTTCCCGCTGAAATCCTGGGACTGGTCAAGGTTGTCCTTGCCGCGGTAGAGACTGAGCGAGAAGATATCCCTGGTTGTCGGATTGAGGGTCAGCTTGGCGTTGAAGTCGTAGAAATAGAAATCCGGCCGCTCGCTGATACTGGCGAACCTTCCGCCACCCCGCCCGCCGAAACCGCCGCCACCGGGTCCTCCGATAGTCTGGACCGCGTCATCACCGGAGATGAAGTCGAACAGCTTGTTATACAGACCGCTCTGAACCACGTCGGTATAGGAGCGGCGAAGGGAGAACAGCAACGAGCCTTTCTCATGCAGGGGAATCTCAAGCAGGCCGTTGCCGCTGAGCAGGTTGAGTCCCACTCCATAGCGCAGTTCGCGGTTGTCTCCTGTCTTGCCGGTCATATCGACCACACTGGAAATCCGTCCGCCGAACTCCGCCGGGTAGCCGCCCTTGTAGACCCGGATATCCTTGATCGCATCGGCGTTGAAGGCGCTGAACATGCCGAAAAAATGGTCCACATGGTAGATCGTCATCCCGTCGAACAGCACCAGGTTCTGATCCGGCGTACCGCCGCGCACGTACAGGCCGGATGACCCGTCGCTGACTCCGCTGATTCCCGGCAGCAGTTGCAGGGAGCGGAACACGTCAACCTCGCCGATATTCGGCATGGTGCGCAACTGGGCGGGAGCAAGGATCACCTCGCTGACTCTCCCGGCGGCCTCGATTATCTGAGCCTCGCCCACCACGGTTATCCCCTG
>VRUH01000006.1:14748-24036 GCA_019456185.1 Candidatus Glassbacteria bacterium
TCGTAAACGATCTGCTCGAGATAGATATTAACCGGCTCGCTGCCGGTGGCGGTGGCGGTGGAATCAAGTTCGACTTCCTTGACGGCATAGCCGATATACCTGATCTGAAGCCTGCGCATGTCGGCCGGAGCGTTGACTATCACGAAATAACCGTCGGTGTTGGTCGCCGCTCCCATCTTTGTCCCTGTCAGCAGGACATTTGCGTGAGGCAGGGCCTCGCCTGTCTCCCCGTCGCGGACATAGCCGCGGATATCGCGCGTTGCCTCGCCCTGCAAGATCTGCCCGAGCGCGATCGCCGGTATCAGCGTACAGACTGCCGCCAGCCGCCAGAATAACCTGCCTGCCTGTCGGCTCAAGCAACAAGTGGAATTGTCAGGTTGCATCGCGATTCCTCCCTCCGTCACCACAGTTCAATCGAGAGCTTAATTTCTCCCGCCGCGCGGTCTGCGCTCTTTCATTTCTTTCCTGATCAGTTCGAACCGCCCTTTCTGCTCGTCATCGAGCAGTTCCTCGATTTTTTTCAAATATTCGTCCTGCGCATCGCGCATTTTCCTCATCGCCTCCCGCGGGTTCAGCTTTTCAGCGTTGATCTCCTCGAACAGCCTGTCGCGCTTGTTCTGCGATTCCCCGAACAGCTTGTCCGCCTGCTCCTGCTGTTGCCCATCGAGCTTGAGAGTCTCGCACATTTGCCTGTGCACCCGTTCCGAACGCTCCTTCATCGTCTTCTGCATCTGGGCCGGGTCCATCCTGCCGCCTCCGCGGCGTCCCCTCCCGCCGCGCTGAGCCTCCAGCGGACCGGCGAGAGCTGCCAGCAGACAGAGTACCAGCAACCCGGTCAGGCGAGCCGCGGGCAGTGTTGATCTTGCTCTCATCTTTCCTCCCGGTTGGTTTTGCAGTCTGTCTTTCTGTTGATCAGGACTCGTCGGCTTAGCCTCGTCACCACCACTCATCGCTGAGAGTACCCTCATCCTTAAGCTTCTCGAGTTTTTTGCGCTGGTCCTCGTCCAGCAGGGCGATAAATTGCTCCTCGAACTCACTGCCGAGCCTGCTCAGTTCCTGCCGCGCCGCCAGTGAACTGACAGCACCGATCTGCTGTTTTTCTATCACAAGCTGCCTTTTCACTTCCATGCTGTCGAATCTTGCCTTGGTTTTTTTCAGTTGATCCTTCGACAGGGACAACGCCCTGCATACCCTGATAAACCTGGCCTCCGCGGGTGTTCCGGGCTTCTGCTGCACGCTCTGCCCTCCGCGGCCACCGCTCCGTCTTCCGCCGCCGCCCCGGCCGCCACCTCCGCGCTGAGCCTCGGCCGCCACGACCAGGCAAAGCAGGGACATGATCAGGACTAGACCCGGTATTCTCGAACTGACTTGTGCTGCCGCACGATGCATTCAACCTCCTGGTACTTTCCTGAATGACATTTCTAAGATTGTTTCGGTCGGGACAAAAATGCTTCTACCGACCGAATTTGAGACAATCCGGCCCGGCGTCCGGTTACATTTTATTGGCCAACTCAGTATGCGAACTCGATTTAGCAACCGGATTCGGCGCTGGGGAACGGATTTATAATCAGCTTATATTCACATTCTTACTATTAGTGCGAAAAGAATGCCAGTTGTAACAGTCGAAAGATGCGAAGAAGAATATTTTATTACATCACAAACAGTTACGGCTTAGAAATTGAACATTACAAACGAATTCGAATATACGAATTCGACGATATTGTCGAAAATCTCGACAATTACGTCGGATCAATTAATTTCAATCTTCCGCCCGGCTTCGTTACAGTTTTTTATCCGACATTCACCATCTCAAAGTTGATATGCGATATACCTTGCCTGCGCGTGGAAACATCAATATATTCAGATTTGGCAGGGACCGATTTCTTTCCCTGCAAATCTTTGTGCCGGCGCGTGGCGGGCAGTTCACCGGCGGCTTGTAATTCTTCATTTATTACTGCAGGAGTGATTCGAGATGGCGAGTGGTAAAATCAAATGGTTCAATGAGTCAAAGGGATTCGGATTCATTGAACAGGAAGACGGCCCCGACGTGTTCGTCCATTATTCCGTCATCCAGTCAGAGGGATTCAAGACCCTCTACGAAAATCAGGAAGTCGAGTTCGAAATCGTGGAAGGTCCCAAGGGACTTCAGGCCGCTAACGTTACAGTGGTGAACAGCTGAACCGACCGAACGAGTACTGCAAAACCCCCGGCGCTGCCGGGGGTTTTTTTTGCCATTTCCCGGCCAAAAATCCGCGATCACAACCTCCGGCAAAATTATCACGTCAGCCCTTGTTGCCCTAGTGGTCCGGGATCAGGGCAGGCAGTCGGCCAGCGAGCGCTCTATCCGTGCGTCCGAGTTGTCCACGGCAATCCTGACCGCCGTGGGGATCTCGCCGAACAGTTTTACTTTCGGCCCCATCAGCGCCACCACCTCGGGGATATCGGTGTAGCGCAGGACATTGAGGTAGATCGGGGCCTCGCGGTGGCTGGCGCTCGGTGACTCCAGCACAACCCGCTCCACGGCCCCATCCAGCAGCGCGGCGTACAGGCCGTTAACCCCGAGCTCTCCCTTGCCGAGGATCGTTATCCGCGCCGGATCGACTTCCGGCTGCGAGCGCAGGAACTCCAGGGCGCGCAGCGCATCGTAGACCGCCATCGCGTCCAGGGTGGTCCCGGCCACCATCGCCTGGCGTTTCATGTGGTGCAGCGGGTCGTCGTCGGTGTAGCTGCGCAGGTTGTTCTCCAGCGCCCGGCTGCCCCGATCGAGCGTCTCGGCTACCAGCACCGCGCGGTCTCCCCAGCGGTTGGCCTCCAGCCGCTGCTCGTTGCCCCAGACAGGTATCCCGCGGCGATGGTCGAGAACCAGCAGGGCCGGCAGTTTTTCCCCCGATTCAAGCTGCGGCGGCAGGGAGTAGATTCCCCTGACCCGCAGGTCCTCGAATGAATTGAAACTGACATTCCGCACCCTGCGGCCGCGCAATGTTTTTTGCTCGTCCAGAAGGGGCGCAAGCGCCGCGGGACGATCGGGGAAATAGCGGAATGATTCTGAGCGCAATTGTTCGATCAGCTCACTCTTTCTGCGCTCCGCGGCAGACCGGTCAATGCTTTTCGGGTCATAATCGCAGACCGGCAGAAGTTCCCGGTCGATCCGCGTCAGGATCTCGTCAACCGGGAAACCATCCCTGAAACAAACCAGCTGCTCCGCCCGCAGAGTGTCTAGCGGGCCTTCCTCAGTGACAGTAGTGTCGATCCCGCGGAACAGGTTAAGGAAAAACTGGTAGACCGGCAGGCGGATCGGCTCGCTGTCGGCGTGGCGGCCCGGAGCAATCGCGGTGTCCAGCGCCTCGCCCGCCCCGTAGAGGGCGTACACTTCACCCATCTTGTCGTAGAGTTCTCCGAAAGCGTCCATCGGGAAACCGCGGTCGGCGTCGGAATTGCACATCAGCTGCGGGCGCGGAGCCACCATCGCGCCAACTTCCGAGTAGTACAGCCCGTAGCTGTTGACTGGGAACTGGCAGTCGCAGTGGGCGCGGGAGAGCTGCTGCTCGATCCAGCCCTTGGTCGAAAGCTCGCCTGAGACCGGGGCCGAGGCAGCGATGCGCTCATCGACAGCCGCCAGGAAAAACGTGGTCATCCCGCCGCCGGAGATGCCGGTTGCCCCGATGCGGCTGCTGTCGAGGTCATCGCGCGTGACCAGGTAATCGAGCACGCGGCGGGCATTGAGCAGTTCCACGGCCAGCGGCGAAAATCCCCGGCTGTACCAGTGCCACCATGCGTGCGAGTAGAGGCCGTGGTGGGTGAACTCCATTTCCCCCATCTCGATATTGTCCATCATCAGCACTGCGATTCCCCGCGTGGCGAACCAGGTGCCGTGGCGCTTATAGCTGTTCTTGCTGGAGTGTCCGCACTGATAGAGAATGACCGGATAGGGCTTTTTCACTTTGCGCGGCAGGTACAGGTTGCAGGTGGAAAAGAGTCCCGGTGCGGTCTCGATCACCAGGCATTCCACTGTGTAATCTTTGTTCCCGGCTTTGTTGGTGATCGTTACCTTGGGGGGCTGATCGCTCCATTCGCGGTCATGCCAGAGCATTTTGAGCAGTTTCCGCTTGTAGTCGGCTTTACGGGCCTCCCACTGCTCCACTGTCCGAACGCTGGTGAACATCGTATCGAACCTGGCGCGGGCCACTCGCTCGAAATGGGCCTGCAGGGCCTGCATTTCAGCATTCGGCTGGTACTGCGCCCGCAGCGGAATCACAGAGAACAATAAGGCCGCCAGGCAGAAGAGATGCAATTTCATGGTCGAAATACCCTCCATGATCTGTTTGAAAGGTTAGTTATCACCTTGTATTCATAATATACTAACTTATTGTACCCTTACTTATTTTTTTAATATATCCGGCCTCATGACAAATAACCATGCTTTTATCGCAGCAGAACAATGACCTCTCCCGCGGCAGAGCCGCGAGAAATATTTTTCGATTAAAAAGCGAGGGCCGCCCGGTGAAAAGCAGCCCTCGCTTGTTAGCATAATATTCAATCCTCTGAAGCAGCTCCTTGTTTCAAGGAAGATTGAGCGCCTGGGTCACAGACACGCAGCGGCGAAACTTGCCGCCGGCGCCCATCATTTCATAGAGCTTCCCGGTCAGGCCGAAATTGTCGATATCATGGGTCAGGAACACCAGCTCGCAGCGCGGTGCAAGCATCCCCAGCGTTTCCGGGATATCAGTGTAACGCAATACGTTCAGGAAATGGGGTCCGTCCAGATGTGACGCGGTGGGCGAATGCAGAACCACCCGGGTAACCCGCTCGTCCAGCAGCGCGGCGTATGCGCCCAGGATACCTGATGCGCCCCTGCCGACCACGGTCAGCTCCTCGATCCCAGCGTTGGCCGGGTCGGAGGCCACCACCTCGATAGCGCAGAGGATATCGGCCAGGCGCATGTCATCCAATGTCCGGCCCAGGGTCATCGCATCGCGTTTGTACTTGATATTCGTGTTGCGGTCCCAGCTCCCCGCCCCTATTCCGCGCGGATAAATCATGTGCTTCGACGTGGCCTTTTCCCGCAGCGGAAAAGGCTTCATGAACCCCCAGGTTGTGCTGCTCCACAAGTCTCCCGTCGAGGCCACGTAGATTACCGCCGCCCTGATCCCGTCGGGCGCGGGCGGAAGGTGGGAGTACATCCCGACCTTGATCCCCGGTTCGGTTTTCAGCAGGTAGGCATCCCTTTCGCCCGAACCCTCTCTCACAGGTTTCAGCCCCGTGGGCATGTTACGCAGCACAACCTGGCGCAGCTTGCCCATCACCTCGGCGCGCCGGGTTTCCCAGGCCTGCTTGCTCGACGGCAGAGACGGTTTGGCGGCGGGCAGGAGCAGTTCGTATACGTTGGCGTTGATATTCTCGGGATGCGCGGCGTTGATTCCGCCCAGCGCGCCGAGCAGTTCCGCCTCCACCATTTCGACATCCCGTTCCTCGGGGATATCGACTGTTTTGCCGAGGAGCCAGCGGGTGCTGAACTCCACGCCGCGCGCACGCTGGACCGGGTTATAGGTGTGCGGACCGGGCACCTCGCTCAAGGCCGCCGCCTCTTTTTTACCAAACCAGGAGTAGATTTCCCGCGCCTTCTCCAGCACGGGCATGTAGCCCTCGGGCGGGTAATAGGCGTCGCCGGTGGAGCAATGCAGCAGCAGCGGACGGGGGGAAACCAGCCCGGCCAGGGTGGTCCAGTCGTGACGGTAGGTGTTGACGAAATAGGCGCAGTCGCAGTGCCTGCCCTGGAGGTTGAGCCTGATATGCGCCGGGATTTCCGCGGTGCCGGCGGCCGGCTGGACCACGGTCAGCCGCGGGTCGGCCGCGCCGGCCATCCAGCTCAGGTGCCCGCCCCCGGAAACGCCGGTAAGCGTCAGTTTGTCCCCGTCGACATCGGGCCGGGTGAGCAGGTAATCCACTGTCCTCATCGTATTCCACACCTCGATAGCCATCGGCGTGTAGCCGCGCGAATACCATTCATCCAGATCGTAGCCGGCCAGACCGTGGTGGATACCGTAGATTTCCGAGGCCTGGATCGGATCGACGACGATGCAGATATACCCCGCCCGCGCCCACATCGCGGCATGGGGCTGGCGTGAAGTCTTGGTGCCGAATTCGCCGGACCCATGGCCCGGCCCCCAGATCACGGCCGGAAACGGGCCGTTGCCCCTGCCGGGCTTATAAAGATTTGCCGCCACGTAAAAGCCGGGCAGGCTCTGATAATGAAGGACCTCTATCGTGTAGTCGTCACGCTCGATCGTGCGCACGTGCTTCACGTTCAGCCCGGTACGCTCCGGCAGCGGATCCAAGCCGATCATGAACATGAATTCCCGGTGCAGTTTCTCCCGTTCGGCTTCCAGCTTGGCCTTGCTGTCGATCCGTCGCCAAGCCTCGGCGCCCAACTTGTCGGCCAGGGCCTGGTAATAGGCAGCCAACTGGTCCCTGTCCAGACTGGCAATCTCCGGTTTGATTTCCGCACTGCAGGTCTCTACTTTAACCATGGCCAGCGTAACTGCCAACAGCAACAGACAGCTTAAAGAAGGATAATTTCGTGAAAAAATCTGCATTTGCGTGTCCCCTGTTGTCTGAAATGTAAAAGTCTTCGATCCGTTTGCAGGCACATGATTGCAAGATAACCAGCGCTCAGCGGTGCACAAGAATCTTGAAGGGTGAATTTAGCCCCACGCGCAACCATGCACGACAAAAAAAGGCGGCCGTTACCGGCCGCCTTTTTTCACCATTCCGCTAGAACCAGGAAAAGAAGCTTAAACCATCTCGCCGTACAGCCAGGCGTACTTTCGTTTAGCGAACTTGCTCAGCAGCCGCTCCATGCGCGGTACCAGCGTCCTGCTGTAACGCTCCGGCAGGCTGCAGATAAACTCCTGGGCCCGGGCCGCCGCCCCTGCCACCGACCGGTTGGTGATGTCCCAGTAGCCGATCAGATGCTCGATAATGCTCACGTAATCCGAAGTTGTGTACACTCTTTCTTTCTGCGCTACCAGGGAGAAATGCTTGTACAGCTCCGGCTCTCCATCCTCCATCAACTCGGCGGGCATCACCACTTGGCTGCACAGCAGCCGCTCGAACGCCAGCATCCCGCCCTCGGGGTCGTTTTCAAAAATCGCGCGCATCATGTTCTTGTAGAACGTCTCGTGACGGCTCTCGTCGCCGCTGATCGCCGCGCAGATTTTCGACAGGACCGGGTCGCCGTATTTCTCCGCGACTTTGCCCGTGTTCTGGTGCGAGATCTTGGTGGCCCGCTCCTGGAAGCTGGTGTAGATAAACAGTTTGTAGGGATCGAGGCCGATCCGCAGGTTAAATCCTTTGCGCAGCAGAGATGCTACACTCTTGTCCACCTCCACCATGTCAGCCTTGCCGGTGTAGGAAAGGTAGTCGCGAAGTACAGTGCCGTGGCGGTCCTCCTCGGCGGTCCAGCCGCACGACCACTCCGCCCACGGAGTGGTATCGGCGCCGCTGAGGTTGCCAGTGGCCGCAATTTTGTCCAAGGCGGTCTTGTAGTTGGGCAGCGCCTCCTCGGTGACCATGTTGCCGATCAGCACGATGAAGAACGACGAGGGCAGGCCGGCGGCATACTCCTGTATCTTGTGGATCTTCCCCTTCCAGTCCTCGCCGGAAAAATCGGGCAGGCCGTCGGCCGGTCCGGAATCGCGACGGCTGGGCTGCCAGAGTTTTTCAGGACCCAGCAGGAACCGCAGGTTTTTTTCCGCTTCGCCGCTCAATTCGGATGCGATATGGTTCCTGAATGTCAAAACGTGTTCGGCATGCAGCAGGACCTCGGCGACTTCAGGTGAACCGACGTACATCTGCTCCATTTCCGCACCGAACGCCCGTGCCAGCACCTGCTCCTCGTGATCCCCATCGGCCCCGTTCCCGCGCAGCGCATTAACGAACTCGCAGGCCCTGTCAAGCTTGTCCCGGTAGAATATCAAACCAGCCTCCGCTTATATAGTGGACTTTTCTGTCATCTTTCATACACTTTAACGCAAAGTGGAGTATTTGGCAATAGTCTGACCGCTGTTCGGCACAGGGGACCGACTTCTTTTTGAATTACATCCAATTTTTCTTGAACTTATTTCCTTCGGAAACTATTGTTGATCTACGAGTTTTGGATGATTATCATTTTCATTATCAGTCCATCAGGATGGAGAGGCTATGGCTTTCCGTGAGCTGAGCAGTGAACAGGTAAAAGCGTACCACGAAGACGGCTACGTGATTATCCGGGAAATGTTCGACAGTCAAGAGATCGAGATGCTGAAAACCAAGGCCAAGAACGACCCTGAGCTGAAATCACCCTGGGAGCGCAAGGACGCCAGCGGTAAAACGATCAGGCTCAAGCTCTGGAACCATCCTCCCGACAACCTCTACGGCGCGTTCGCCCGCTGTGAAAGGCTGGTCGGCAGCGCGGAGAGGCTGCTCGATGGCGAGGTTTACCACTACCACACCAAGATGATTATTAAAGAGCCGAAAGTAGCCGGGGCCTGGGAATGGCACCAGGATTACGGATACTGGTACAACAACGCCGTGCTCTATCCCCTGCTGACCAGCTGCATGATCGCCGTGGACGCCTCGACCCGCGAGAACGGCTGCCTGCAGGTGCTTAAGGGATCCCATCATATCGGCAGAATCGACCACGGCCAGATCGGCGACCAGACCGGCGCGGACCCGGAGCGGGTGGAACAGGCCAAAAAACGTCACGAACTGGTCCATGTGGAACTCGAGCCGGGTGATGCAGTGATTTTCCACAGCAACCTCCTTCACGCCTCGGCGGCAAATGAATCGGACAAGCCGCGCTGGACGCTGATCTGCTGCTACAACGCCGCCCGCAACGACCCGTACCAGGAAATCGAGCATCCCTGCTACACGCCACTGACAAAAGTCCCCGATTCCGCGATCAAGGAAACCGGCAGACAGGAAATCGCGGCGGAATGACTGCCGAAAAAAGCTCAACCTGTCCCGGTTAAAGTACTAAGCGCACAAGGCCCGCCGGATCGACGAGCCTTGTGGTCCGCGGTGGATTGGGGGTATGAATCGCCGGGGGGATCAGGGTTGCCTGGCTTCGGTTGCTTCGTTAATCGAGCGCTTGCCGATCAACTCCGACACAGCCGGTGCGTTCACGCCCGGCAGCCAGCGGGCCAGCCCGCGCTTGACCTCGTCATAGGAGGCATCACCCGCCAGGTTGACCCATTCATTGGGATCGGAGTCGTGGTCGTAGAGTTCCTCGCTGCCGTCGTGGTAGGCAGT